>CAZXKG010000040.1:0-21658 GCA_964641695.1 uncultured Conexibacter sp. | reverse complement strand
AGGCGGCCTCGGCGATCTGGTCCATCAGCTCCCTGGCCGGAAGCGTCTTCGCGACCGAGCCGTCGGTGCGTGCGACGAGGTCCCAGTCGGCGCCCGCCGCGACCGCCTCCATGAACTCGTCGGTGACCCGGACCGAGTTGTTGGCGTTCTGGTACTGGATCGAGGTGAAGCCGTCGCCGTCGATCGACATGTCGAACCCGGCGTCACGGAGGGCAGCGGCCTTGTCCTCCTCCTTCGCCTTGCACCAGATGAAGTCCTCGATGTCCGGATGGTCGATGTCGAGCACGACCATCTTCGCCGCGCGGCGGGTCTTGCCGCCGGACTTGATCGTGCCCGCCCAGGCGTCGGCCCCGCGCATGAAGCTGACCGGCCCGGAGGCGTAGCCGCCCTTGCTGAGCTGCTCGGTGGAGCCGCGGATGTTGGAGAGGTTGATCCCGGAGCCGGAGCCGCCGCGGAAGATCTGACCCTCCTTGGTGTTCCAGGCGAGGATCGACTCCATCGTGTCCTCGACGCTCAAGATGAAGCAGGCCGAGCACTGCGGGTTCTCCTCGAAGCCGACGTTGAACCAGACGGGCGAGTTGAACGCCGCCATCTGGTGCAGCAGGATGTAGGTGAGCTCGTCCTCGAAGGCGTCGGCGTCGGCCGGTGTCGCGAAGTAGCCGCCCTTGCGTCCCCACTCGGCGATCGTGCCGGCGACGCGGCCGATCATCTGCTTGACGCTGCGCTCGCGCTCCGGCGAGCCGAGCGGGCCGCGGAAGTACTTCTGGGCGACGATGTTCGTCGCGTTCTGCGACCAGCTGACGGGGAACTCGACGTCGCGCTGCTCGAAGGCCGGGTTGGCGGGGTCGCCGATGATCGCGTCGCGGGTCTCCCAGGCGATCTCGTCGAAGGGAGCCGTGCCCTCGGTACTAAGGCGGCGCTCGATCGTCAGCCCTCCATCGACCACCCTCACGGTGGTGTCGATCTTGGTCTCCGCTACTGCCTTTTCCATCTCTCTTGCTCCCTCAGATCGTCTTCAAGTGGTAACGACGGATACTTGCGATCGGGTCGGTCGGAACGAGTGGGTCGAGTCCTGCCTTCGAGCCGTTCCCGGATGCCCTCCAGGGCTCCCTCGAATCCGCTTCGCGCGGCTGTCTCAGGCAGGTTAGGGAGGCGCGCGACCCGGCCTCGCGGGCAATTCCGCAAAGGGCGGAATCGAGGGCCGCAAAGCCAGTGGACATCCCGCATTTTATGGCTTTTTCCTCGAAACTCCAAATCGCGAGACGCCGTCTGGCGGATCCCCTTGGGAGCGTGCCTTCGCGCTGATTTCCCCCAGTGTCGATAATGGACGTATGACCGACGGCCTCAAGCGGGCGAGGGACGCGAGCAAGGAGCGCGCGACGGCGGCGCGCGATGCCGTCGGTGAACGCCTGGAGGCCGCCAAGGAGGCGACCTCCCAACGGGTCGAGGCGACCGGCGAGCGGGTCGAGGCGGCGAAGGTCGCGGCGGGCGAGCGCGTCGAGGCCGCCAAGGTTGCAGCGGGCGAGCGCGTCGAGGCCGCGAGGGCGGTGGCGATCGAGCTGCAGCAGAAGGTCAAGCCGAAGCTGCGCGGCGTCGTCCACGGCTACGCGTTCCCGGTGTCGGTCCTCGCCGGCGCGGTCCTCGTCTACTTCGCCGCCGACGGACGCGAGCGGCTCGCGCTGGCGATCTACGCGATCTCGCTCTCGGCCCTGCTCGGGACCAGCGCCCTCTATCACCGGGTGAACTGGAAGCGCACTCGGACGCGACTATGGATGCGCCGCCTCGACCACTCGATGATCTTCCTGCTGATCGCCGGGACGATCACGCCGTTCGCGTTGATCGTGGTTGGCGGAACGCTCGGCACCGCGCTGCTGATCGCGGTCTGGGCCGGCGCCCTCGCCGGCATCCTGGTCGAGACGCTCTGGGTCACCTCGCCGAAGTGGGTCTCCGTCGCCGTCTACCTGGCCGTGGGCTGGATCGGCGCGATCGCCTACCCCTCGATCGTCTCCAGCGCCGGCGTCGGGGCCGGGGTGCTGATCGCGGTCGGCGGGATCCTCTACACGATCGGCGCGGTGGTCTACGCGCTCCAGCGCCCCGACCCGAGCCCGACGGTGTTCGGCTACCACGAGATCTTCCACGTCCTCGTCGTCGCCGCCGCGGTCGCGCACTTCGCCGCCGTCGCGATCTACGCGGGGCCGGCGGGTTGAGCCTGAGCGGGGCGGGGGCCGCTCCCTTCGAGATCACCGGGCTGGAGCGTCGTGAGCGCGTGGCCGCGGCGAAGGTCCTCGGCGACGCCTTCCTCGACGACCCGGTCTGGTCCTGGATCGGCCCGCGCCGACGGGGGCGCAGGCGCCTGGCGAACCGGGTCGCCTACCACGCGATCCTGGTCGGGTCGATGCGGCACGAGGGGAGGATCCGCGTCGCCCGCGATCCGGGGAGGCCGAACGGCGAGATCCTCGGCATCAGCGTCTCCTTCGATCCGGGCGACTGGCCGATCCCCGATTCGGCGACCCTGCTCGAAGCCGGATGGCTGCTGATCGCGGGGCCGGCGCCGGTCAGGAGGGGCTTGAGGATCGACCGGGAGATGCGCGCTACCCACATCGCCCATCCGCACGTCTATCTGTGGTTCCTGGCGACCGCACCCACCCATCAGGGCCGGGGCGTGGGCCGCGCGCTGCTCGCCGACCTGCACGCGCATGCGTCCGAGATCGACGCACCGTGTTATCTGGAGGCCAGCAAGGAGGACAACGTCCCCTACTACGAGCGCGACGGCTACGCGGTGGTCGGCGAGGTCGCGGTGCCGGACGCGCCGAAGCTGTGGCGGATGGAGCGCGCGGGGCCCTAGGCGAGGAGCCGAGCGCGGCCGTCCGCCACGACTTCGAACGGAACTTCAGCCGGCTCAGGGCCGGCCGAGGTTCATCACGAGATCGTCACAGCTTCGAACGGAACTTCAGCCGGGCTGGAGCCGGCTCTCGTTCCGCGGAGAGCTGTGTCCAGATCGAACGGAACTTCAGCCGGGCCTGGGCCGGCTCAGGTTCTGTCGGCGGAGCCGACGAGCTCGGCGTGACGCGCCTGGGCCGCCGCGATCAGCTCGTCCAGCCGTCCACGATCTCCCTCGCGGAGCAGCTCGATCGGGTCGGGGTCGCCGCCGACGATGTCGTCGAAGAACGCCTTGCGGTCCTGGTAGGTCGGCAGCGTCCCCTTCGCCCAGCCGCGGACCTCGTTGAGGATCACGGCCAGCTCCGCGTAGGAGTCGCCGAACAGGTCCGAGACCTCGTCCTTCATCCGCTTCGCCAGGGCCGGTGAGGCGCCCGCGGTGGAGATGGCGATCGCGAGGGGGCCGGTGCGAAGGATGGCGGGCAGGATGAAGTTGCAGAGTGGTGGGACGTCAACCACGTTGACCAGCATCGCGCGTCGTTCGGCGTCGTCGTAGACGGCGATGTTGACGTCGGTGTCGTTGGTCGCGGCGATCGCGAGGAACTTGCCCTCGAGGTCGGCCGGTTGGAACTCACGGCGGATCCACTGGATCGAGCCCTCGTCGGCGAGGGCGCGCAGCTCTGCATGGGCCTCGGGCGCGATCAGCACGACCTGACCGTCGCACGCCAGCAGTCCCTCGACCTTCTCCAGGCCCACGTCACCGCCGCCGACGACGAGGCAACGGCGGCCGCTGAGCCGCAGGCAGGCGATGTAGAAGGGGGTCTCGAGCATCCCGCGGACGCAGGACTGATCGCAGATCCCCCGCTGGAACTGACAGACGCATTCCTTGCCTGGGTAGCTCTGCGCGGGCATGTTCTTCAGGGTAGGGGAGGACGTTCGTCGCCGGACCCGCTGCTCGTGCAACGCGCCGCCGGCGTGCGGGAGTCACTTCCCATCTGCTGGTCGGAGCTGCCCTCCAGGTCGATCTGGCCGATCGCCGCGACCGTCATCTCGACCGCGAGGCGGATCGCGTTGTCCGCCCAGGCGACCTTCTGCGTGCTCTGCATCGACTCGGCGAGCTCCCCGAGCCTTGCTACAGTCGCCGCCGTCCAGGCTCTGTAACCACCAGCGAGGGGCCGAACGCCGATTCGACCGTCGATTCGACGGCAAAGGAATGCGCGATGCGCCTGATCGTCACCGAGAAGAACAACAGCGCCAAGAAGATCGCCGACATCCTCGGCAAGGGCGAGGCGAAGTCCGACGCCACCTACAAGGTCCCCTTCTACACCTGGGGGGAGGGCGACGACGCGCAGATGACGGTCGGCCTCAAGGGCCACGTCCTCAACCCCGCCTTCCCCGAGGGCTACTCGAACTGGCAGGAGACCGACCCGAAGACGCTGATCGACGCCGAGCTGGTCACCGAGGCGACCGACAAGAACGTCGTCAAGGCGGTGAAGAAGCTCGCCAAGGAGGCGGACTCGGTGATCATCGCGACCGACTTCGACCGCGAGGGCGAGCTGATCGGCCTGGAGGCCCTGCGCGAGATCCTCGACGTCAACCCCGGCGTCGAGGCCACGGTCAAGCGGGCCCGCTACTCGGCGCTGACCAAGGACGAGATCGAGCGCGCGTTCAGCGAGCTCGACGAGCTCTCCTACCCGCTGGCCCACGCCGCCCAGACCCGCGGCGAGATCGACCTGATCTGGGGCGCCACCCTGACCCGCGCGGTCTCGCTGGCGACCCGCCGCTTCGGCGCCAACTTCCTCTCCGTCGGCCGGGTCCAGAGCCCGACCCTGGGGCTGATCGTCGAACGGGAGCTCGAGCGCCGAGCCCACGTCGCGGTTCCCTTCTGGGAGGTCCTCGCCAAGTTCTCGCACCCCGACGGCTCCTTCGAGGCCCATCACAAGGTCGACAAGTTCTGGGAGAAGCCGGAGGCCGAGGCGGCGCTGGCGGGCACTGCTGCTCCCGCGACCGTGACCGGGGTCAGCAAGCGCAAGAACACGCGCAAGCCGCCGGCCCCCTACAACACGACCGCCTTCGCCACCGACGCCTCCAGCCGCCTCGGGATCCCGCCTTCACGGGCGATGCGGATCGCCGAGGACCTCTACATGGACGGGTTCATCTCCTACCCGCGTACGGACAACACGGTCTACCCGCCGTCGCTGCCGCTGCGCGAGCTGGTCACGTCGCTGGTCAAGATCCCCGAGTTCTCGGCCTCCAAGGGCTTGCTCGACGGCGAGCTGACCCCGACGCGCGGCAAGAAGGAGACGACGGACCATCCGCCGATCTACCCGACGCAGGCCGTCTACCCGAACGCGCTCGAGGGCGTTCACCGGCGCGTCTACGAGCTGATCGCGCGGCGCTTCCTCGCCACCTTCAGCCCGCCGATGATCACCGAGTCGGCGCGCGCCGACATCGAGGCCGGCGATCAGGAGTACTTCGTCCGCGGGTCGATCGTCGTCGATCCCGGCTACGCCGCGATCTACACCTACGCGCGCTCGGCCGACAACGAGCTGCCGGCCCTGGAGGAGGGGCAGAAGCTCGACCTCGACGGCGAGCCGTGGATGCTCGACAAGGAGACCCAGCCGCCCTCGCGGATCAGCCAGGGCAAGCTGCTGGAGATGATGGAGGAGCTCGGGCTCGGCACCAAGGCCACCCGCCCCGACATCATCCAGAAGCTCTACGACCGCGGCTACGTCTACAACAACCCGCCGGAGCCGAGCGAGACCGGGATCGCCATGTACAAGGCGTTCAAGGACCACGTGCTGCGGATGGCGACGCCGGAGATGACGGCGGAGCTGGAGCGGGACATGGACGAGATCGCCGCCGGCAAGGTCTCGCGCGAGAAGGTGCTTGAGATCAGCCGCGAGATGCTGCACGGCACCTACGACGACCTCTTCTCGAAGCGGGAGGATCTGGCGAAGGTCATCTGGGCGGGGATGGACGAGGACAAGTTCATCGGCCCCTGCAAGGTCTGCGAGAAGGCCGGCCGCAAGCACGAGGACGGGACGCCGAACCGGCTGCGGATCATCGAGATGAAGGGCGGCAAGCGGTTCGTCGGCTGCGAGGGTTACAACCGCGACGACCCCGAGGATCCGGACTCGTGCACGTTCTCGCGTCCGCTCCCGGGCCGAGGCTATGAGCTGTGGCGCCTCGAGGAGCGATGCTCGATCTGCGACGAGACCCCGCGGCTGAAGGTGAAGGCCTTCCGCGGACGGCCTTGGAACCTCTGCCTCAACGACGACTGCCCCTCGATGGTGGAGATGCGCGAGAAGCGCGCCGAGCGCCGGCGCGCCAAGGAGGAGGCCGAGAAGCGCAAGGCCGAGGCCGAGGCGAACGGGACCGCGGCGGAGTCGAACGGCAAGGGCTCCCGGAAGAAGCCGCCGAGCACCACAACCCGGACCAAGCGAGCGGGTGCGCGGGGCCAGAGCAAGGCGAAGGCCGGCTCGGGCGGTTCGCGAAGCCGCCCGTCCTGATCGGGTCGGGGCCGCGGTGTTCGTGACGCTCGAAGGCGTCGACGGCGCCGGCAAGAGCACCCAGGCGAAGCTGCTCGCCGAGGCGCTCGGGGCGGACACGCTGCTGCTGCGTGAGCCCGGCGGCACCGACCTCGGTGAGCGGCTGCGGTCGATCCTCAAGGATCCCGCCGTCGAGATGACGGCCACCGCCGAGCTGCTGCTCTTCTGCGCCGCTCGCGCGCAGCTGGTGCGATCGGTGATCCGGCCGGCGCTGGAGGCCGGTCGCTCCGTCGTCTGCGATCGGTTCGTCGACTCCACCGTCGCCTACCAGGGCGACGCCCGTGGGCTCGACCCGGGCCTGATCGAGGCGCTCAACGCCGCGGCGGTCGAGGGCTGCATGCCGTCGCGGACGATCGTGCTCGCGCTTGATCCCGAGCGCGCGACCGAGCGCGCGCGCGGCCGCTGCGCGACGCCGATCTCCGACCGCTTCGAGGACGAGGGCCTCGAGTTCCAGCGGCGGATCGCGGCGGCCTTCCGGCGGATCGCGGCGGCGGATCCAGGGCGGGTCGAGATCGTCGACGCCGAGGGCGGGGTGGAGGAAGTCCACGCTCGCGTCGTGGATGCCCTGGGGCTCGCCCGATGAGCGCCGACGGAGCTCTGGGGGCCGCGACCGCCGAGCAGCCCCGGGCGCAGGCGGCGCTGACCGCGGCGCTGCGGAGCGGGCCGGCACACGCCTACGCCTTCGTCGGTCCCAGCGGCAGCGGCAAGGTGGCCGCGGCGCGCGCGTTCGCGGCCGAGCTGCTGGCCGACGGCGCGAGCGATCCGCGGCGCGCACGGGCGCGGGCGGCCGCAGACCCGCCGACCCATCCCGACCTGAGCTGGCTGCGGCCGCCGGGCAACCAGCACCTGGTCGACGACATCCGGCGCGAGGTGATCGCTGCGATCGCGCTGCGGCCGTTCGAGGGCCGCCACCGCGTCTTCGTGATCGAGGCCGCCGATGCGATGGCGGAGGAGAGCCAGAACGGACTTCTGAAGACGCTCGAGGAGCCCCCGGACTACGCCTTCCTGATCCTGATCACGTCCGAGCCCGCGGCGCTCCTGGAGACGGTGCGCAGCCGCTGTCAGCAGGTTCAGTTCACGCCGCTCAGCCCCGACTCGCTGGCCGAGAGGATCGCTGCCGAGCATCCGGGGACGGCGCCCGAGACGGTGAGCGCGCTGGCGAACCTCGCCGGCGGCGACCTCGGTAGGGCGCGCGCGCTCGCCGCCCCGCAGGGGGAGCGGCTGCGCGCCCAGGTCGAGCGCGCGGCGGGGGCGGCGCTCGCCGGCGATCTGGCCGGCCGGCCGTGGTCGGCGCTGCTGGAGGTCGCCGCCGAGCGGGGCAAGGAACTGGCGCAGACCGTCAGCGACGCGGCCGCCGAGCGGGCCGAGCAGCTCGGCAAGGGCCGCGAGGCGACGCGCGTTCGCTCCGACGGCGAGAAGGCGGCGAAGCGAGCCGAGCGCCGGGCCCGGACCGAGACAATCGACGCCGCCCTCGCGCTGCTCGCCTCCTGGTTCGTCGACCTGGCGGCGCTCGGCGAGGGTGCGCCCGAGCTGGTCTCGGCGGTCGACCGTCGCGAGCAGCTCGCGGCCGACGCCCGCGCGATCGACTCCTCAGGTGCGCGCCGCGCCGCCGAGCTGACCATGGCGATGCGACGGCGGCTGACCGTCAACGTCAACGAGGACCTCGCCCTCGATGCCCTCTTCCACGGCATCTCGAGGTTCGCGAACGCCGAGACGGCGAGCTGATCGGCGATGTCCGCGACCCCGCCCCCGACGAGCCCCCCGCCCCCCGAGCTTCCGGTCACGGCCGATCGACCCGCGCTCGCGCCGGTCCGTACCCGGCGCGCGTTCGGGGTCCGCCTCTGGCTGGCCCTGATGTTCTCGGCGATCGGGATCCTCGCCGGCACGACCGTCTACGTCGTCGTCGCCGGATCGAGCGAGAGCGCTGCCGAGAGTCGCACCGCCGATCTCGCGGTGGGACGGACGCTGCGCCTGCGTGAGCAGGTCGAGGACGCGTTGCCCGAGGGTCCGCTGACCAAGCGGAACGCACCCAACGACGTGCTCCGCGACGCGCGTCCGGCGGAGGCCTTCCGCTCCTGGATCTTCAACGCGCCGCGAGCGGGGAGGCCGGCGCAGGTCGTCAGCCGCCGGGTCGTCGCCGGGATGTCGATCAACGAGGTCCCCAACGTCCGTGAGGCGGTTCGCTCGGCGCTCGACGGCGATCTCTACGTCGGTACCGACCTGCCGGGGGACATGACGGTCGTCGCCGTCCAGCTCACCGCCTTGGACGGCGAGCGCAAAGGCGTCCTGCTGACCGACTCACAGCGCCCGGAGGAGGTGGAGTCCGCCCTGCAGGCGCTGGCCGGACAACGACTCACCGCGCTGATCGTCTCGGTCATCGTCGCCGGCCTGATCGGCTTTCTGGTGGCGAGTCTGATCACGACGAGGGTGAAGCGCCTGGCCGCCGCCGCGGGCGAGCTCGCCGAGGGACGGCTCGACACCCCGGTCTACCCCAGCGGGCGCGACGAGATCGGGGATCTCGGCCGCACGCTCGACACGATGCGGGTGGCGCTCTCGGAGACCTTCAACGCGCTCTCCTCCGAGCGCGACCGTCTCTCGGCGATCTTCGTCTCGCTGGGTGAGGCGGTGATCGTCGTCGACCCGGACGGCGACGTGCGCTTCGCCAACCCGGCCGCGGGCGAGCTGATCGGCGCCGACGGCGTGGTCGCCGAGGCCCTGCGCCCCTGGATCCGGCGTGCCACTCATCGCGGCAGCGCCGAGAACGATCACGTGCCGATCGGCGAGAAGGTCTACTCGATCAGCGCTCGCTACCTGCCCGTGGAGCGCTCGGCCCTGCTCGTCGTCCGCGACCGCACCGACGAGCTGCGCCGCGACCAGGCCGAGCGTGAGTTCGTCTCCAACGCCGCGCACGAGCTGCGCAACCCGATCGCCGGGATGTCCGGGGCGATCGAGGTGCTGCGCTCCGGGGCCAAGGACGATCCCGAGGCGCGCGAGCACTTCCTCGACCGCCTCGCCACCGACATCGACCGCGTCTCCAGGCTCACTCGGGCCCTGCTGACGCTGGCGCGGATGGAAGCGATCGGCGAGGGCGAGGCCGACGTCGTCAGCGTGGATCTGGCGATCAAGGAGGCGATCGCCGCGATCGACGATCCCGTGGAGGGCGTCGAGCTGAGGACCGCGGTCGAGCACGACCTCGCCGCCGCCGCCGATCCCGTGCTCCTGCGGCAGGTCCTGATCGGTCTGCTCACCAACGCCTTCAAGCACACTCCCGCGCCGGGCGTCGTTACGCTTCGGGCGCGTCAGGAGGAGGAGGCGATCGTGATCGAAGTCGAGGACACGGGGGCGGGGATCCGCGCCGACGAGCAGGACCGGGTCTTCGAGCGCTTCTACCGGGGCAGCGGATCGCTCGAGCGCGAGGGCTTCGGGCTCGGTCTCGCGATCGCCAAGCGGATGATCGATGTGATGGGCGGCGAGGTCAGTGTCTGCTCGGAGGAGGGCCGAGGGAGTACCTTCACGATCCGGCTCGACGCCGCCGAGCCAACTTCAACCCCGATCGCCTGAGGTCTTGATAGCTATGAGCAGTGGACGAATCCTGGTCGCCGACGATGAGGTCTCGGTCCGCGAGTCCGTCGGCTACGCGCTCGGACAGGAGGGCTTCGAGGTCACGATCGCCTCCGACGGCGACGACGCCAACGAGAAGCTCGGCAGCGGCGAGGTCAACTTCGACCTGCTGATCCTCGACATCATGATGCCCGGGCGCAGCGGCCTCGACATCTGCCGCGACGTGCGCGCCCGCTCGCCGGTCCCGATCATCCTGCTGACGGCCAAGGATGCCGAGGTCGACAAGGTGGTCGGCCTCGAGGTCGGCGCCGACGACTACGTGACGAAGCCGTTCAGCGTCCGCGAGCTGCTCGGGCGGGTGCGGGCGCAGCTACGGCGCCGAGAGCTCGACCGGGTGGCCGGTGCCGACGGTGGTGGCGCCGGGAAGTCGGTCGAGGCCGGCGACGTCACGATCGACCTGGCACGTCATCTGGTGACCGTCCGCGGCGAGCCGGTGAACCTGACCCGCTCCGAGTTCCAGGTGCTGCGGCTGCTGGCCGAGCGCCCCGGGCAGGTGTTCAGCCGCCTGGAGATCATGGAGGAGCTCTGGCAGTCGGAGTTCTCCGGGGACGTGCGCGCCTGCGACGTCCACATCTCCAACCTGCGGCAGAAGATCGAGCGCGACCCCCAGGACCCCGAGCTGGTGATGACCGTGCGCGGCATCGGCTACAAGCTCGTCGAACCTGAGTAGCCGTGGGCGGCCGTCATGCCGCGTCCTCGTCGGCGTTGCAGATGTCAGCGAACTTGAACCGGGCATAGGTCGGTTGAAGTTCCGTTCGAAGTTGTTGCAGATGTCGACCGAACTTGAACCGGGCTGAGGCCGGTTACGGTTCCGTGAGTCGTCTCGTCGGCAGATACGCACCGTCTCCGACCGGGGATCTGCACCTCGGGAACCTGAGGACGGCGCTGCTCGCCTGGCTGTTCGCCCGCTCGGCGGGGGGCGGGTTCCTCGTTCGGATCGAGGATCTCGACGAGGGCCGCGTGCGGGAGCCGTTCGTCGCCTCCCAGCTCGCCGATCTGGCGGCCATCGGGATCGACTGGGACGGAGAGCCGGTGCGTCAGTCGGAGCGGACCGACCTCTACGCGGAGGCGCTCGGCCGGCTCGAGGACGACGGCTGGACCTACCCCTGCTTCTGCTCGCGGCGTGAGGTGCGGGAGGCCGCGAGCGCCCAGCACGGCGAGGCGCTCGAAGGGCTCTACCCGGGAACGTGCCGGGAGCTGAGCGAAGCCGAGGCACGGCGCCGGATCGAGGCGGGTGAGTCGTACGCGCTGAGGCTCGACGCGGCCGGCGTGCGTCGCCGGGGCGGCGTCCCGATCGAGACGCCTGAGGGCGGGACGGCCTACGGTCCTCCGTTCACCACGATCGTCGATCGGCTCCATGGAAAGCGGGATGACTCGGTCGACGACGTCGTCCTGCGCCGGCGCGACGGCGCCTTCGCCTACAACCTCGCGGTCGCCGTCGACGACGGCGAGCAGGGAGTCACCGAGGTCGTCCGTGGCGACGACCTGCTGCCATCGACCGCCGCGCAAGCACGCCTCTGCGACCTGCTCGGCATCGAGCGGCCTGCCTGGGCGCACGTCCCGCTGGTCCTCGGGCCCGACAGTCAGCGCCTCGCCAAGCGCCACGGCGCGGTCACTCTCGTCGACCTCGAAGCCGAGCGGGGATGGAGCGCCGCCGACGCCGTCCGCTGGATGGCCGAGTCCCTCGGCCTCGCGGAGCCGGGTGAGCCGGTCTCCGCCTCGGGTCTGCTCGCGAGCTTCGACCCCGACCGCCTGCCCAGCGCGCCCACTACGTTGGACCCCTGAGCCACGGCTACACTGCATCCCCGCGCCGACGTAGCTCAGCTGGTAGAGCACTTCACTCGTAATGAAGGGGTCACCGGTTCAAATCCGGTCGTCGGCTTCACCCGATCATCTGCCGGCCGCGAGCCAGGCGTTCAGCTCATCGAAGGCGCCGGGGAGCACGTAGTAGTAGGCCCAGAGCCCGCGCCGTTCGGAGCCGACGATGCCGGCCTCGCGCAGCTTCCGCAGGTGGTGGGAGACGGTCGACTGGGAGAGGTCGAACAGCGGCACCAGCTCGCAGACGCAGACCTTGCCGGCGTGCTTCTCGAGTACGTCGACGAGCTGCATCCGCACCGGGTCGCCGAGCGCCTTGGCGACCGCTGCCAGCCGCTCGGCCTGCTCACGCTGGATGTCGGGGTAGACGACGGGCTCGCAGCACGGCTCGCCGTTCGGGCTCTTCTGCTTCGGGGCCAGCTCCAGATCGATCGACATAGATCTAGATATATCAATTGAAATGATAAATGTCAATGGAGTAGGCTACGGCCCGTGAGCGACGAAACCGCAACAACCCCGACGGTCCTCTTCGTCTGCGCGCACAACGCGGGCCGCTCCAAGATGGCGGCGGGCCTCGCGGTCAAGCATGGGCGGGGGAGGGTCAGCGTCCGTTCCGCCGGGTCCGATCCGGCCGAAGTCGTCAACCCGGCCGCGGTCGAGGCGATGGCGGAGGTTGGCATCGACATCGCCGACGCGGCACCCAAGCTGCTCTCGACTGACGCCGTCCGCGAGGCGGACGTGGTGGTCACGATGGGGTGTGGAGACAGCTGCCCGGTCTTCCCGGGGAAGCGCTACGAGGACTGGCGGCTGGAGGATCCGGCGGGGAAGGATCTCGACGCGGTCCGCCAGATCCGCGACCAGATCGAGGCATGCGTCAGGCGACTGCTCGACGACCTCCTCACGGGCGATGCCGAGGCCTGAGCTGGCCCGGCGGGCGCTCGCCGAGCTGCTCGCCACGTTCGCGCTGGTCTTCGCCGGCTGCGGCGCGATCATCACCGACGTGACCTCGGGAGGGGCGCTCGGCGTGCTCGGCATCGGGATCGTCTTCGGCCTCGTGATCACGGCGATGATCTACGCGACCGGACACCTCTCCGGCGCCCACATCAACCCGGCGGTGACGATCGCGTTCGCGCTCACCCGCCATTTCCCGGCTCGCGAGGTCGCCGTCTACATCACTGCTCAGGTCGCGGGCGGCGTCCTCGCCGCGGTCTGCCTGCTCGTCGTCTGGCCCGATCAACCTGCCGACCTGGGGGTGACTCTGCCCGCCGTGCCGGCACCCTCCGCGCTTCTCTACGAGGCGATCCTGACCGCGATCCTGATGTTCGTGATCATGGCCGTGGCGACCGACACCCGCGCGGTCGGATCCGCGGCAGCGATCGCGATCGGGGCGACGGTCGGGCTCGACGCGATCTTCGGCGGGCCGGTAACCGGCGCGTCGATGAACCCCGCCCGATCGCTCAGCCCGGCGCTGGTGTCCGGGGAGTGGGGCTCGATCTGGATCTACCTGCTGGGCCCGGTCGTCGGCGCCGCCGCCGGTGCGCTCGCCTACCAACGGGTTCGCGGCCCGCGTCCTCGGACGGGATCGGCGCAGACCTGAGCGTCCACTCCCATCTCTTCCGAAAGGCCGGCTTGAACGTTCGGTCGCATCTCCTTCGCACTCGGCGGCGTCGGGGCGATCCCCGGGTCGATGGCTTCGATGAACGAGTCAGCCGCCGGCTCAGGTCTCGTCGTCCGCCCTGGACTCCCGAGGCTGGACGACGGGCGACGGCATCGGCCTGTCGGCGAGGGCGGCGAGCAGGTTGTCGACGGCCATGCTCGCCATCTTGCCGCGGGTCGCGTGCGTCGCCGAGCCGATGTGGGGGACGACCGTCAGGTTCGGCGCGCCGAGCAGGGGGTGGAAGCCGGGCAGCGGCTCGGGGTCGGTGACGTCGAGGCCGGCGCCGGCGATCCAGCCGAGCTCCAGGGCCTCGCGGAGGGCCTCGCTGTCGACAATCTCGCCACGCGCGGTGTTGATCAGGATCGCGCTCTCCTTCATCGCCATCAGCGCGTCGGTTCCGATCAGCCCCCGGGTCTCGGCGGTCAGCGGGCAGTGCAGGCTGACGATGTCCGACTCGGCCAGCAGCTGAGCGAGCGCGACCCGACCGGCCTGATCCACCCGGCCGCTGCGGAGGATCTTCATCCCGAATCCCTCTCCGCGCCTGGCGACGGCTTCTCCGATCAGGCCGGGGCCGACGATCCCCAGCGTCGCTCCGTGGATGTCGGCGCCGAGCCACCCCGCCGGCTCCCACGTCCACCAGTCGCCCTTGCGGACCGAGTTGGCCGAGTCGACGATCCGGCGTGAGACGGCCATGATCAGGGCGAAGGCGAGGTCGGCGGTGGTCTCGGTCAGGACCCCGGGCGTGTTCCCGACCGCGATCCCCCGCTCGGAGGCGTAGCTCACGTCGATGTTGTCGAAGCCGACGGCGAAGTTCGCGATCGCCCGGAGGGCGGGGCAGGAGTCGATCAGGTCCCGGTCGACCGTGTCGGTGAGCATGCAGAGCAGCCCCTCCGCCTCGCCGGCGAGCTCCCAGAGCTCGTTGGGCGATGGAGGCAGCGCGCCGCGCCAGACCACGACCTCGTGCTCGGCGCGCAGGCGGTCGAGCGCGTCGAAGGGAAGCTTCCGTGTCACCGCGCAGAGCGCCATCGCCCGTCAATCATCGCGCTGCGGCGAGCGGATTGCACGTCTCGCCGCGGTGTGCCTCTCGCGGGCCGCCACCGCCACCTCACCGCGACTCACCTCAGGGCGACGACCCGTTCTCCGACGCCTCCCCCATCCCTCCGGAGGCCAAGCCTGCGCACAGCCAGGCGAAGGCGACGAGGAAGACGAAGGCGAGCACGAAGTCGCCGGTCGCATCCTTGACGATGCCGAGGAACAGCGGCGGGAAGAACCCGCCCAGTCCGCCGGCCGCGCCGACGATCCCGGTCGCGGCGCCGGTCGACTTCGGGAAGTGGACGGGAACCAGCTTGAACACCGCGCCGCTGCCCAGCCCGAGGAACAAAGCCATCGTCAGGCAGAGCACCGTCACCGGTGCCATCGACGGGTCCGACGCCTGCCAGGAGAGCCCGATCGCGTCGACCCCGACCCCGAAGAACGCGATCGCCAGGACCCGGTCGCCGCCGATCCGGTCGGAGAGGCTGCCGCCGATCGGCCGCGCGGCGGTCGCGAGCAGGGTGAAGCCGGCGGCGCGCATGCCCGCGTCCGTCAGCGAGAGGTCGAACCAGTCGGTGAGCAGCTTGGGCAGAAACAGCGCCATCGCGACGAAGCCGCCGAAGCTGACGAAGTAGAAGAGCGCGAGCCGCCACAGCCTCCAGCCGGCGCCAAGCACCTCGCGGTAGCGCGCCGGCGGCGCCTTCGCGACCGGCGCCTGCCGGGCGAACGACATCCAGATCAGCGCGTAGACGGCGATCACCGCCCCGAAGACGAGCCCCGCGACCTCCTGCCCGGCTGCGTCCCGGATCGCCGGCACCGAGAACGAGGCGACGGCGGTGCCGATGTTGCCCATCCCGTAGATGCCGAGCGCCAGCCCCTGCTTCTTGGGCGGGAACCACTGCGCGACGAAGGGCACGCCGACCGCGAACGAGGCGCCCGCCGCTCCGAGCAGGAAGCCGGCGCCGATCAGCGCCGCGTAGGAGGAGGCGAAGCCGACCAGGACGGCCGCGGCGGCCGAGTAGACCAGCATCCCGGTGAAGACCACCCGCCCGCCGATCCGGTCGGTGAGCAGCCCGAGCGGGATTCGCAGCAGCGACCCGAGCACGACCGGGATCGAGATCATGATCGACGTCTGCGTGTCGCTGAGCCCGAGGTCGTCTTGGATCGCCGGCGCGATCGGCGCGATCATCCCCCAGGCGGAGAAGCAGACCGCGAAGGCGATCGTCGCCAGGGTCAGGTTCCGGGTTGCGCCGCCGCTCTCGCTTGCAGCCATCGTTCTGTCTCCCTCCGCGCCTGTGTCTTCTATCTGGTGGGCTTCAGCGTGGGCGCCGCGTCGCGCTCACGGCCTCGTCTGGGCACCCGCGGCCGGTACACGACCGGACTCCGCCTGACGTAGTCGACGGGGACGCTGAACGCGTGGACGAGCCGGCTGAACGGCCAGAGCGCATACAGCAGCCAGACCCCGACCACGTGGATCTGGAAGATCGCCGTGACCCCCTCGCCGGTCATCAGCGAGGGATCGGGGTCGAAGATGAAGATCTGCCGGAAGTAGGGGGCGACCGACTCCCGGTAGTGGACCGCGTCGCCGATGTTGGTCAGGGTCGCGGCCATCCCGGTGACGATCCCGAACGCGAGCAGCGCGAAGACGAGGACGTCGGTCCGGGTCGTGGTCGTCCGCACGCGCGGGAACCGCAGTCGCCGGTAGACGAGGATCGCGAAGCCGACGCAGACCGCGCCGCCCGCCGAGACCCCGCCGAGCACGGCGATCACGTGGTAGGCGTCGTCGGAGAGGCCTACCGCGTCGGTCCAGGACGCCGGGATGAGGATGCCCATCACATGGCCGCCGATCGCAGCCAGCACGCCGAGATGGAAGACGATGCTGCCGACGCGAAGGGTGCGGCTCTCGAGGAGCTGGGTAGAGCGCGCGCCCCATCCCCAGCGGTCGGTGCGTCGCCGCCAGATCAGCCCGGCGACGAGGATCGTCAGGGCGACGTAGGGCAGGACGACGTAGATGATCGTCTGGCCGCTCACGCCGGCCTCCCGCTGCCATCGCGGCTGCCGCCGCCGGGTCCGCCGGCCATCCCGCCGACCAGGGGCAGTGGCACCTCGCCCGCGGCGGCCGGCATCACCTCGGGGGGCGCGAACGGCTCGAGGCCGACCTGCTCGCTGGGCGGACCCTGCTCGGCGAGGCGCCGGATCCGGGCGAGCTGTCGGGAGGAGAGGCGCGGCAGCTCGGCGCGGATCAGATCCAGCACCCCGCTCCACGGGCTTCCGGCTTCCTGCAGGGCGCCCCCGATCAGCTCGATCGCGGGCCGGTGCCGTTCGAGCAGCTCCCGACCCAGCGGAGCGGGCGCGATCGCCGCGAACTCGAGCATCAGCGGCAGGTAGTCGGGCAGCTCGCCCTCGCCGGGGTCCAGTCCCGCTTCCCGGTAGGCGGATTTGATCTGCAGCAGGGCCAGCCCCCGTTGCCGGCTGTCGCCGTGCTGGTGGTAGGTGAGGTGGAGGCTGCTCTTGCGGTCGAAGTCGAACGTCTGGACGTAGGCGCTCCGGAGGCCCTCGATGCCCTCCTGCCGGTACCAGCCGAGGAACGATTCGAGCGCCCGCCTCTGCCCGCCGGAGAGCGGCTCGATCTCGCCCGGGTCGAGCGCGGCGACGGCGGCCGAGGTCTCCGGGGCCGGGTACTGCAGCAGGACCGAGGCGAGCTGCAGGGGGTGGATCGGATCGCCCGGCATCAGCCGCGACCCCCGATCCCGGGTTCATGTGGCGCCGAGCCGCCGAGCATGTCCCGGACGTCGAAGCCGGCCGCGGCCTCGGGCCCGGCGACGGCGCGGCTCACCTGCTCGCCGCGGAGGGCGCCGCCGACCGGGTCGGGCGCGTCGACGCCGGTCATCTCCCCCAACCCCGGGGGAACCGCCGCGCCGTTGGAGAAGTCGATCCCGCACGAGCCCTGCTCGGCGAAGGCCGCCGCGGAGACCTCGCCGTGGCGCTTCGGGATCACGTAGCGATCGTCGTAGTCGGCGATCGCGACCATCCGGAACATCGCCTCCAGCTCCTCCGGCTCCATCCCGACGTCGCGGGCGATCTCCGGCTGCGTCTCGCCGTCGACGTTGAGGCCGCGCATGTAGCGGCGCATCGCGACGAGGCGGCCGAGTGAGCGTTTCACCGGAGCCGGGTCGCCGGCGGTCAGGATGCTCGCCAGGTAGTCGATCGGGATCCTCATCTCCTCGATCGCGGCGAAGATGTCGTTCGCCGAGCCACCGTCGCGGACCAGCTCAGCCCCGAGCGATTCGACGGGGGAGAGCGGCGGCACGTACCAGACCATCGGCAGCGTCCGGTACTCGGGATGCAGCGGCAGAGCGATCCGCCACACCTTCGCCATCGCGTAGACGGGCGAGTTGACCGCGGCGTCGATCCAGTCCGAGGGGATCCCGTCGCGGAGCGCCTGCGCGCGGATCTCCGGGTCGGTGGGGTCGAGCATCAGGTCGAGCTGCGCCTCGAGCAGATCGTGCTCGTCGCGGACCGAGGCCGCGGCCTCGACCCGGTCGGTGTCGATGAGGACGACGCCGAGGTGGCGCAGCCTGCCGACGCAGGTCTCCGAGCAGACGGTCGGCAGCCCGGCCTCGATCCGCGGGTAGCAGAGGTTGCACTTCTCGGCCTTGCCCGTGCTCCAGTTGAAGTAGACCTTCTTGTAGGGGCAGCCGGAGACGCAGAAGCGCCACGAGCGGCAGGCCTCCTGGTCGACGAGGACGATCCCGTCCTCCTCGCGCTTGTACATCGCGCCGGAGGGGCAGGAGGCGACGCAGGAGGGGTTGATGCAGTGCTCGCAGATCCGCGGCAGGTACATCATGAACGTCTGCTCGAAGTCCGACTTGACCTCCTCCTGGAGGTTGCGGAAGTTGGGGTCGCGGGCGGCGTTGACCTCCGAGCCGGCCAGGTCGTCCTCCCAGTTGGGCCCGCGCTGCAGGTCGAGCTCGCGGCCGGTCACCTGCGAGTGCGGGACCGCGACCGGCTGCACGTCGCCGCTCGGCGCCGAGATCAGATGGTCGTAGTCGTAGGTCCAGGGGTCGTAGTAGTCGTCGAGCGAGGGCAGGTCGGGGTTCCAGAAGATGTTCGCCAGCTTCTTCAGCGGGCCGCCGGCCTTCAGCTTCAGACGGCCGCGGCGATCGAGCTTCCAGCCGCCGTTCCAGCGGTCCTGGTCCTCGTAGTCGAGCGGGTAGCCGCGACCGGGCTTCGTCTCGACGTTGTTGAACCACGCGTACTCGGTGCCCCGTCTGTTCGTCCACACGTTCTTGCAGGTGACCGAGCAGGTGTGGCAGCCGATGCACTTGTCGAGGTTCATGACCATGCCCATCTGGGCCCGGATCTTCATCGGTACTGCACCTCGCCTCGGCGTTTGCGGATCAGGATCAGCTGGTCTCGCTGGGTGCCGCAGGGGCCGTAGTAGTTGAAGCCCCAGGAGAGCTGCGCGTAGCCGCCGATCATGTGCGTGGGCTTCATCGAGATCCGGGTCAGCGAGTTGTCGGTCCCCCCGCGCGAGCCCGTGATCTCGGAGATCGGCACGTTCACGTGGCGATCCTGGGAGTGGTAGAAGAACGCGGCCCCGTTCGGGATCCGCTGGGATACGGCGGCGCGGCAGGAGACCGCTCCGTGGTGGTTGTAGACCTCGATCCAGTCGTTGTCCTCGACCCCGATCCGCGCCGCGTCGTCGGTGGACAGCCACATCACCGGGCCGCCGCGGAACAGCGTCAGCATGTGCAGGTTGTCCTGGAACTCGGAGTGGATCGACCACTTCGAGTGCGGGGTCAGGTAGCGCACGGTCACCTCGGCCGCTTCGTCGAGGTCGCGATCGCCCCCGAGCCCGACGAGCTGGCCCGCCGAGACCGGCGGCCGGTAGCCGGGCAGGCCCTCGCCCAGCTCCAACATCCACTCGTGGTCGAGGTAGAGGCTCTGGCGGCCGGTCAGGGTTCGGAACGGGATCAGGTGCTCGAGGTTGGAGGTGAACGGCGAGTAGCGCCGCTCGCGGGACTCGACCCCTGACCACTCCGCCGAGGCGATCACCTTGCGCGGCTGCACGCCCAGGTCGCGGAAGGCGATCCGCTCGTCCACCCGGTCCTCGGAGATCTCCGCCAGCGGCCTCCCCGTTCGCGGTTCGAGCGCCTTGAAGCTCTCGACCGCGAGCCGCCCGTTGGTCGTCCCCGAGAGCGCGAGGATCACCTCGCAGGCGTCGATGTCGGTGTCGATCGCCGGACGCCCTGCGCCGGCCCCGGTTCGGACGACGCCGTTGCGCCGGCCGAGCTCGCCGACCTCCTCGTCCGGCTTCCAGGTGACCCCCTTGCCGCCGGTCCCGAGCTTCTCGACGAGGGGCCCGAGCGCGTTCATCTTCTCCGCGACCGCCGTGTAGTCGCGCTCGATCGCGATCAGCTTCGGCATCGTCAAGCCGGGCACGGGCTCGCACTCGCCCTGGCGCCAGTCGCGCACCTTCCCGCCCGGCTGGGCGAGCTCCTCGGGCGTGTCGTGCAGCAGCGGCGCGGTGACGATGTCGGTGCGCGTGCCCAGGTGCTCGACCGCCAGCTCGGAGAACTTGCGGGCGATCAGGTTGAACGCCTCCCAGTCGGTCTTCGCCTCCCAGGGCGGCGGGATCGCCGCGTTGAACGGATGGACGAAGGGATGCAGGTCGGTGCTCGAGATGTCGTGCTTCTCGTACCAGGTGGCGGCCGGCAGGACGACGTCCGAGTACAGGCAGGAGCCGTTCATCCGGAAGTCGATGGTCATGAACAGGTCGAGCTTCCCCTCGGCGGCCTGCTCGCGCCAGCGCACGTCCCGCGGCCGGTCCTCGGGCGCCGACTCCTCGAGGCCGACCGCGGCGTCGTCGACCCCGAGCAGGTGGCGGAGGAAGTACTCGTGGCCCTTGCTCGAGGAGCCGAGGAGGTTGGCGCGCCAGAGGTTGAGGATCCGCGGGAAGTTGGCCGGGTCCCCGGGATCCTCGCAGGCGAAGCCGAGCCGCCCCGCCTTGAGCTCCTCGACCACGTGCTCGGCCGGCTCGCGCCCCGCCTCCCGCGCCTCGTCGGCCACGTCGAGCGGGTTGCGGTCGAGCGCCGGAGCGGCGGGGATCCAGCCCATCCGCACCGCCTGGGCGTAGCAGTCGGCGGTGTGCTTGTCGCCGAACGCCTCCGGCCCGGCGGGCGAGCTGAACTCGCCGGCGCCGTGGCTCTCGTAGCGCCACTGCTCGGAGGCGAGGTACCAGAACGGCGTCGCCGCCTGCTGGCGCGGCGGCCGGTTCCAGTCGAGGGCGAAGGCGAGCGTCTGCCAGCCGGTGATCGGCCGCACCTTCTCCTGGCCGACGTAGTGAGCCCAGCCGCCCCCGTTGACCCCCTGGCAGCCGCAGAGGATGACGAGCGAGAGCATCGCCCTGTAGGTCTGGTCGGAGTGGAACCAGTGATTGGTGCCCGCTCCCATCACGATCATCGAGCGGCCGCGGGTGCGCTCGGCGTTGTCGGCGAACTCGCGCGCGACCTGCTCGCAGACGCCGGCGTCGACGCCGGTCTGCGCTGCCTGCCAGGCCGGGGTGTGGGGCTGGGAGGCGTCGTCGTAGCCGCTGGGCCACTCGCCGGGCAGGTCGGGGCGCCCGACCCCGTACTGGGCGAGGGTGAGGTCGAAGACGGTCGTCACCAGCCGCCCGCCGATCCGCCGGGCGGGAACGCCGCGGACGATCGTCGTCCCGCCTTCGGTCGCGCCGCCGTCGAAGCGCGGGAGGGTGACGCGGACGAGCTCGTCGTGGCCGCCGAGGAGGCTCAGCGCGGGCTCGACGTCGCCGAGGTCGAGGTTCCAGCGGCCCTCGCCTCCCTCGCCCCAGCGGTCGCCGATCGTGCCGTTGGGCACCACCGGCCCGCCGCCGGCGGAGTCGATCAGCACCGTCTTCCAGTCGGCGTTCTCGGCCTCGGCCTCGGGACCGCCGAGGTCGGAGGCGCGCAGCATCGCTCCGCCCCTGTAGGTCCCGTCACCGTGATCGTCGAGGGTGACGAGGAAGGGCAGATCGGTGAAGCGGCGGGCGTAGTCGCCGAAGTACGCGGACTCCCGATCGACGAAGAACTCCTTGAGGATCACG
>CAZXKG010000039.1:0-22329 GCA_964641695.1 uncultured Conexibacter sp. | reverse complement strand
CCGGCAGTGACATATGTCCCGACTCAGGTGGGACATATGTCGCGACTCATGACACGACGCGCCCGGCAGGACTCGAACCTGCGACCTCCTGCTCCGGAGGCAGGCGCTCTATCCAACTGAGCTACGGGCGCTCGAGCCGGCAGTCTAGCTATGGGCCGAGCCCTCGCCGGAGCCACCCCGGCCCTCGCGCGGCGACGACCATCCCGCTGCCAGCTTCGGGAGCACGAGCAGAAGCAGCCAGCTCACCTGGGCGAGAGTCATGTCGACCCAGGCGAGAGGGATCGAGAGGATGAAGACGAACGCCCGGGCCGACCCCGCGTAGAAGGCGGGGCGACCGTACTGCCTGGCGGCCGGGCCGACCACGCCCTGGCGGTAGGCGAGCCAGTCGATGAACGTGTCGACGATCGCAGCCAGCCCGATGTTCGCCGCGTAGAGGGCGAACGCCTCCGGGTCGCTGTACTCGTCGATCAGCGACG
The DNA here is from genome assembly GCA_964641695.1 of uncultured Conexibacter sp. GTDB lineage: Bacteria > Actinomycetota > Thermoleophilia > Solirubrobacterales > 70-9 > RHKX01. Next base: position 21,853 of record CAZXKG010000039.1, on the reverse strand, counting down.
TCGTGAACGGGATCAACACGATCAGCGAGAGCAGGAGCGTGTTCGACCAGACCAGGCCCGGGGTCGAGCGGGTGAACCCGTCCCAGGCGATGTGATGGCCATACCAGAACATGCCGATGACGAAGAACGCGATGAAGTAGGAGAAGACGTAGGGGCCGAGGTCGGCGAGCACGTCTCCCACCGGCTCGCCGGATCCACGCGGCACTTCGATGTTGAGGACGAGCAACGTGATCGCCACGGCGAAGACGCCGTCGCTGAAGCCTCTCACCCGGTCGATCGCGCTGCCCCCGGATTCCACGATGTCGTCGTCCCTCGGCTCGGTCCCGGTCACGCCGAGAAGCATGACGCCGTCGTCCGACGGCTCGCGCGACCTCTAACCTCCCCACTCGTGCCACGCCATCTGCTCCGCCCCCTCTTCGATCAGGTCGTGATCAAGGAGCTCGAGCCCGACCGCGTCCGACGCTCCGGCCTCGTCGTCCCCGCCGGGACGCGCGAGCCGCCGCCCCAGCACGGGGTCGTGGTCGCCGTCGGGCCCGGCCTCGACTGGTGGGGGTCGGCCGGGGTCAAGATGCCCGTCGAGGTCGGCGACCACGTCGTCTTCCCCGCCTCCGCCGGCGTCTGGGTTGAGGTCGACGAAGAACGCCTGCTCGTCTGCCAGGTCGGCGAGCTGCTCGGCGCGATCGAGGAGATCGGCGCTTGTCCGCTCTGCGACGGAAACGGCGCCGAGGGAGGCGACGCCTGCCCTGTCTGCGGCAGGGTGGCAGGGGCTCAGAGCACCTGATGGGTCGCCTCGGGGCCAGGCTGCCGGCACCCCCTGGCGCCGCGCAGACGCGGGTGCTGACGGTGGGCCCGATCCCGCCCGAGTGGGGCGGTCGGCTGCGCGGCGGCGTGACGCGGTTCAACGTCACCCTTCTCGACGAGTTCCGAGAGCACCCATGGCGGCACCGGGTCGATCCGATCGGGGTCCTGATCCCCCCGCCCCAGCGAGTTCATCGCCGCCTGGCTTCGAAGCGCTCCCCGCTTCCGATCTACATGCAACCGAAGGATGGACGGCCGAAGCGCTTCACCCGTTCGCTGCTGGAGCGGGAGCGGCCGGACGTCGTGCTGCTCAACAACCTCGCCGCTTTCAACGGCGCCCGCTACGCCCGCACCCAGGCCGCGGTCGCGGCGGACGTGCCGCTGGTCGCGGTCGTCCACGAATGGCGGGCGATCCGCGCGAAGCGGAGTGAGCCGCGAGGGGAGCGGTTCCTGAAAGCCGCGCAGGACGCGCTCGACTTCGCCTCGGCGGTGACGTTCCCCTCCCGACACACGTTCCGGGTTGGCCGGGATGAGCTCGGCCTCTCCTACCCGGCGACGACGCACGTCATCCCCAACCCCCTTCAGCCCGCGTTCGCGGACCCGGGTATCGAAGTCGGCGGCGAGCGTCGCGACATCGCGTTCGTCGGCTCCTTCAACGAACGCAAGAACCCTGCGGCGCTGATCGAGGCCCTGCCGCTGCTCGACGGCGTCGAGCTGACGATGCAGGGACGCGGACCCCAGGCGGAGCAGCTGCAGTCGCTCGCACAACGACTCGGGGTCGCCGAGCGCGTGGAGTTCGCCCCCTTCCTCTCCCCCGGCAAGCACATCGCGGCGGTGATCGACGTGATGCGCAAGGCGGAGCTCGTCTGCCTGCCCTCGCGCAGCGAGTCCTTCGGCATCGTCATGATCGAGGCGTTGGCGACCGGCGCCCCGATCGCCGGCTTCGCCCCGACGCTGATCGAGATCCGCGATCGGCTCGGCGTCGACGTAGGTGAGCCGATCGAGGATCCGACGCCGGAGAACATCGCGGCCGCGATCGAGGCGATTCGCTCCCGACGCTGGGATCGAAACCAGCTCCGACGTGCGGTCCTCGCGCATTTCTCCGCACGCCAGATCGCCGGCGAGTACGCCAAGTGCCTCAAGTCCGCCTGCGGCTAGGCGGGCTGAAGCTGCCGGCCTGGACGTTCGTCTGAGGCATTCCGTCCAGATACCTCAAGACGCATCAGCGCGGACCGATGGACCAAACGTAGTTCGATTCCGCCAGGGGATCTCAGGCCTACCGAGGGAGTGACGATGCGTAGTCGCCTTGCCGCGATCGTGGGAGCAACAGCAATCTGCGTCGCCATCGCCGCGATACCGGCGATGGCAGCGACGACCAGCTACCCGCCGAACGCCGCGGACCGGGACGTCAACGCCGGGCCGGGCGGTTGGACGGCCAGCGCCGCCGTGAACACGAACGGCCTCTGCGTTCCGGCGGTGACATGCGCAGCTTTCACCAGCAGCCACTCGGCGAGCGGAGGAGTCGCAGACTCAGGGCACCTGAGGACGTCGTTCACGAGTCTGGCCGCATTGCTGAACACGGCGACGGTGGCATGGAGTGGCCCGGAGTTCGCCTACCAGGGCGTAGATGGCCAGGCGGCGGATGATGTCGTTCTCCGGATCGCCCATGGCGCAACCGTCGGGTCGATTCTGGACGTGATACCGAGTGGAGCGACGTACACGATCACTCTCCGGAACAACACGGACGGTGACTCGATCGACGTCGCCTCGGACATCGTGATGAGCGAGCTGACGGCGTTCTCGAACGCGCAGTACCCCGTGGCCGGAGCTGCGATGGAGCTCGGCGACGAGTACGAGATCTCGATCATCTCCGAGATCTCGACGATCGCGGGAATCGTTCCCACGGGCTGGTACGGATTTGACGACATCGAGCTGACCGCCACCACCGACGAGGGCAGCGGCGGCAACGGTGGGAATGGCGGCAACGGTGGGAATGGCGGCAACGGTGGGAATGGCGGCAGCGGCGGGAATGGCGGCAGCGGTGGTGGCAACGGTGGAGCCGGAGGTAACGGTGGAGCCGGTGCCGGAGCAGCAGGCGGCGGAGCCATCGCCGGCGTGGCGGAGCTGAACGGGAACAAGCTCGTCTTCAAGGTCAAGTGCAAGGCGAAGAAGCCGTGCAAGGCCCGCTACGACGCCCGCTTCAAGAAGAAGGGCAAGAAGATCAGCAACACCAAGCGAGCCCGGATCACGCCCGGCAAGGCGAAGAAGATCAAGCTCACGGTGAAGAAGGCCAAGTTCCTCGACAAGCTCGAGAAGAAGGGCAAGGTCGTCATCCGCCAGCGGGTCAAGTCCGCGGGCAAGAAGCGGACCACCTACAAGAAGGTCAAGGTCAAGGGCTGATCACCTGGCCGCCGGAGCGCGGCGGCGGACGCTGGAGCTGAGGGTCAGGGCCTGACGGAAGGGTTGGCCCGATACCAGGCCAGGGTCCGCTCGACGCCCTCGGGCAAGCCGACCCGTGGCTCCCAGCCCGTGCGACGGCGCAGCTTGGTTGCGTCGACGTACTGGCGATCGATCTCCCCCGCCGGGCTCCCCTGCCCCCGGACATCAGGCTCGACGTCGCTGCCGGAGGCCCGGATCACCTCCTCGACGATCTCGAGCACGCTGTAGGGACGCTCGCCGCCGGCGTTGAACGCCTCGCCGCGAACGCCGTCTCGCTCGAGGGCGTCGGCGATCGCCAGGTAGGCCGCCGCGGCGTCCTCGACGTGGAGCAGGTCGCGCACCGGAGACCCGTCGGAGCGCAGCACCGGACGGCGTCCGTCCAAGCAGGCGCAGACCGTCTCCGGGACGAGGCGGGAGAAGTTCATGTCCCCGCCCCCGTAGATGTTCGCGAACCGCGTCACCGCGACCGCCAGGCCGTACGCCTCCCAGTAGGAGCGGGCGATCACGTCCGCCGCCGCCTTCGAGGCTTCATACGGAGCCCCGGGACGAAGCTCGAAGTCCTCCCGGTAGGGGAGCTCGGCATGGGCGCCGTAAGCCTTGTCCGAGGAGGCGACGACGACCCCGCCGACATCCGCACCGCGGCACGCCTCCAGCAGCGTCCACGTGCCCCTGACGTTGGTGTCGAAGCCCGCAAGCGGATTCGCCTGGACGGTCCCGACGATCGTCTCGGCGGCGAGATGGAAGACCACGTCGACGGCGCGCTCGCCGATCAGCGCGGACAGGGCCTCGCCGTCGCCGAGATCCCCCCTCTGCTCGTCGACCTCTCCCTCGATCCCGAGCAGCGCCAAGGTCGACGGGCGTCCACCGACCGGACGGCGGTCGAAGGAGATCACCTCGGCTCCCCGCTCGAGCAGAGCCGCGCAGAGCCAGGCGCCGACGAACCCCCGGCCCCCGGTGACGAGGGCGACGCTCATCCGACCGCCGCCCGCTCCCAGATCCGCCAGGGTGGCTGCCCGGTGCTCCAGAGATCATCGAGGAGGATCGCGTCCTTGTAGGTGTCCATGCAGTCCCAGAAGCCGGTGTGCCGCCAACCGCGGAGCTCACCCCTGGCCGCGAGCAGCTCGAGCGGCCGCAGCTCGAGGATCGAGTCGTCCTCCATGTAGTCGAGAGCCGCCGGCTCGAAGAAGAAGAAGCCGCCGTTGATCCACTGCTCGACCCGGGGCTTCTCGATGAAGCCGGTGACGACATCGTCGTCGTCGACCATCGCCACCCCCCACTGCGAGTGCGGGCGGACCAGGGTGACGGTCCCCGTCGCGCCGTGGCCGCGGTGGAACTCGATCGAGGTCCCGAGATCGACGTCGGCGACCCCGTCCGCGTAGGTGACGGCGAACGTCCCGCCGGCGAGCCGCTCGGCGACGCGGTGCAGCCTGCCGCCGGTCGGCGTGTCCAGGCCGGTGTCGACGCACTCGACCTCGACGCCGTCAGGCCAGGATCCCGCCTCAGTGGCGCAGAACGCCTCGATCATCTCGCCCTTGTAGCCGGTCAGCAGCAGGAACCGGCGGAATCCGTGCGCCGCGTAGATCCGGATCACATGCCAGAGGATCGGCCTGCCGCCGATCTCGACCAGGGCCTTGGGGATCGCGTGCGTGTGCTCCTGCAGGCGCGTTCCCCGGCCGCCGCAGAGGATCGCGACGGTCTCGCTACGGACGGATTCGCCCACCCCTGGGCTTCAGCCGCCCGCGACGGCGGGCAGGATCGTCACCTCGGAGCCGTCGGCCACCGGGGTCTCCAGCCCATCCTGGAAGCGGATGTCCTCGCCGGAGACGTAGACGTTGACGAACCGGCGCAGATCGCCGTCCTCGGTGATCCGCTCCCGCAATCCGTCGTGCCTGCCGAACACCGCATCCAAGGCCGCGCCGACGGTCGCCGCCTCGCTCGCCTCGACGACGATCTCGCCCTCGCCTCCGGTGGCAGCTCGAAGCTGCGCGGGGATCTTCACGGTTACTGCCATCTGCTCCGCCTCGCTCGCTTGGTCGGTTCCGGCGGCAACCTACACGGTCACCGGTCGCTCGGGGACGCCGGCCGCGAACGACTCGAGCGTGGGCTCGATCTCGTGCATCTCGAAGCCCTCGCGAACGGCGTCCAAGGTCTTCAGCCCCTCGCCGGTGATGTAGACGACGACGGTGTCGGAGGAGTCGAGCTCACCCTGCTCGGCCAGCTTCGCCAGCGTTGCGGTCGTCACCCCGCCGGCGGTCTCGGTGAAGATGCCCGTGGTCTCGGCGAGCAGCCGGATCCCCGCCCTGATCTCGTCGTCGGTGACCGACGAGATCGAGCCGTCGGTACTGCGAGCGAGGTCGAGCGCGTAGGGACCGTCGGCGGGGTTGCCGATCGCCAGGCTCTTGGCGATCGTGTCCGGCTTCACCGGCCTGCACACCTCCTGACCGGCGGCGAACGCCTCGGCGACGGGCCCGCAACCGGCCGCCTGCGCGCCGTGGAAGGTCGGCAGCTCGCCCTCGACCAGCCCAAGCTCCCTCCACTCGTCGAAGCCGCGGCCGATCTTCGTGAAGAGCGAGCCCGAGGCGATCGGGCAGACGACCTTGTCCGGCAGCCGCCAGCCGAGCTGCTCGACCGTCTCGTAGGCGAGCGTCTTCGAGCCCTCCGCGTAGTAGGGACGGAGGTTGACGTTGACGAACGCCCATCCGCGCTCGTCGGCGAGCTCCGTGCAGAGGCGGTTGACGTCGTCGTAGTTGCCCTGGATCCCGACCAGCGTCGTCCCGTACACGTCGGTCGCGAGCAGCTTCTGCTCCTCCAGATCGGCCGGGACGAAGACGTAGGAGTCGATGCCCGCCGCCGCGGCATGCGCCGCCACCGCGTTCGCGAGGTTCCCGGTCGAGGCGCAGGCGATCGTGTCGAAGTCGAGCTCGAGGGCCTTCGCGAGGGCGACAGCCACGACCCGGTCCTTGAAGCTGTGGGTGGGGTTGGCGGCGTCGTTCTTGATCCAGACCTCACCGACGCCGAGGCGCTCGGCGAGGCGCTCGGCGCGGACCAGCGGCGTCAGGCCGGGCTCGATCGCACTCGCCGGATGGCTCGTGAACGGCAGGAAGTCGGCGTAGCGCCAGATCCCGTTGCTGCCCGCCTGGATCTTCCGCTTCAGCTCCGCGGAGTCGAGGTCGTCGTAGTCGTAGGCGACCTCGAGCGGCCCGAAGCACTGCTGGCACACGTACAGCGCCTCCAGCGGGTACTCCGTCTGACATTCCTTGCACCTGAGGGCTCTGACTGCCATAGATCTGACTCCTTCTCGCTCGTCGTATGTCCTGAAACCAAAAAGACCTCTGCCTTGTGAGCAGAGGTCCAAGCGAGTGGTCTCCACTCACATCTCCCAGGTAATCCACCTGTTGGAATTGGCACCTTTCCCGAGGACGTGAGTCCTTGGGGGGTTGCCGGGGTTTCGTCGGGCCAGTTCCCTCCACCCCTCTGGATGTGGCGGTCTATGTGCGAGCAATATACCAGCACCGGACGAAGACTTCCTCAGGTTCGCCGTCGTCGCGTAACCTTGCTGGGGTCATGGACCCTCGCGAGGCGGGACAGAGCGATGCCGAACCTTCCCAAGCCGAGACTGCGCCGCAGCGACCGGGTCGGCGAGCCGGGCGCTGCCAACACGGGCGCCCGGGACCGCGCTGAGCCCAACGTCGAGGTCGTCGAGACCGACGGCCTGCGGTGGGTCCACATCCAGCGCCCGACGCCGATCGAGTGGGCCTGGCTGTCGGAGAACTTCGACTTCCACGCCCTCGATCTCGAGGACGTCGCCTCCCGTAACCAGCGCCCGAAGATCGACGAGTACCCCGAGTACCTGTTCATCGTCCTGCACCTGCCGGTCTTCGACTCCGCCGTCGGCCGGCTCAACGTCGGCGAGCTCGACATGTTCGTCGGGCCCGACTTCGTGATCACGATCCCCAACCAGGAGCTGCAGCCGGTCGAGTACCTGTTCGAGCGTTGCCGCGCCAGCGAGGAGTTCCGCGACAAGCTCTTCGCCCGCGGCTCCGGGTACCTGCTGTACCGGATCGTCGACGAGGGATTCGACTACTGCTTCCCGATGCTGCGCAAGATCGGCAACAAGCTCGACGCGATCGAGGACGACATCTTCGAGGAGGAGAGCTCGGAGGAGGTCGTCCGCGACATCTCCAAGGTGAAGCAGGAGATCATCAACTTCCGCAAGGTGATCCGCCCGCAGCGACCGGTGCTGAGCGAGCTCGAGAACTACAAGCAGCGCTTCCTCGCCCCCGACCTCGACATCGAGGTCTACTTCGACGACGTCGTCGACGCCCACGAGCGGATCTGGGACATGCTCGAGAACTACAAGGAGGTCGTCGAGGCGCTCGGGGAGACGAACGAGTCGGTGATCAACCACCGCGTCAACGAGATCTTCCGCGTGCTGACGGCGATCAGCGTGATCGTCCTGCCGCTGACCCTGATCGCGAGCATCTGGGGGATGAACGTCGGCGTCCCCGGCGAGGGCAACGAGGCGGACTTCTACGTCGTGATCGCGGCGATGGTCGCGATCCTGATCGGGATGCTCACCTACTTCCGCCGTCGCGACTGGCTCTGAGGGGCGCGCGTCGGAGGCATCCCGTCTCCGGCCCGGGGGTGGGTCGCCAGGGCGCTGTCATGCGCCGTCTCAGCCACCCACCCCTCCCGCCGGGCGCGAGACCGGCGTGGACGTGTGACGCCGAATAGGATCAGCCGGCATGGTCGAGGAACGGATCTGGGCGCCCTGGCGCCTCAAGTACGTCAAGGACGCGAACAAGAGCGAGGGCTGCGTGTTCTGCGAGAAGCCCGCCGAGGGAGACGATCGGCAGGCGCTGATCGTGCACCGGGGAGAACGTTGCTTCGTGATCCTCAACCTCTTCCCCTACACGAACGGGCATCTGATGGTCGCTCCCTACGAGCATCTGGGCCGGCTCCAGGACATCCCCGCCGAGGTGACCGCCGAGATGATGGCCCTGGCCCAGCAGGCGATGCGCACGCTCGAGGACGTCTACGGCCCCGAGGGCTTCAACGTCGGGGTCAACCAGGGGCGCGTGGCCGGCGCCGGAGTCGAGGGTCACATCCATCTCCATGTCGTCCCGCGCTGGGCCGGCGACACCAACTACATGCCGGTGATCGCCGACACCAGGGTGATGCCGCAGTCGCTCGAGGAGAGCTACGACGCGCTGACCGGGAGCTTCTCGTGAGCGGCGAGGTGCTGGAGGGCGGCCCGAACGCGGCTCCGGCCGACATCTTCAAGGCGTACGACGTCCGCGGTCTCTACGGCGACCCTTCCGACGGCCCCGGCCGGATGAACGGCGACGTCGCCTACCTGCTCGGGCGGGCGTTCGCACGGGTGCTCGCGGATCTGCGCGAGAAGCCCGTGGACGGCTTGCGGATCGGCATCGGCCGAGACATGCGGCTGCAGGCGCCGGAGATGGCGGGTCGGCTGCGCGATGGGATCGTCGCCGAGGGCGCGACCACGGTCGATGCCGGGATGGTCGGCACCGAGATGCTCTACTTCATGGTCGGCGCGCACGACCTGGACGGGGGCGCGATGGTCACCGCCTCCCACAACCCGAAGGCGTACACCGGGGTCAAGCTGGTCCGCGAGGGCGCTCTGGCGCTCTCCGGCGAGACCGGGATCACCGCGATCAGGGACCTGATCGCAGCCGGCCTCGGTCCCGCTCCCGGAGGCGGCGCCTCCGAGGACGTCGACGTCTCCGCGGAGTTCGGCGAGCGGGCGCTCTCGTTCATCGACACGGGCGCGCTGAAGCGGATGAAGGTCGTCGTCGACGGCGGCAACGGCATGGCCGGACAGATGGTCGGCCCGCTGCTGGAGGGGCTCGATCTCGATCTGATCGAGACCTACTGGACCCCGGACGGCAACTTCCCCGACCACGAGCCGAACCCGCTGCTCCCCGAGAACCGCGAGTTCATCATCGAGCGCGTTCGCGCCGAGGGCGCGGATCTGGGGATCGCCTGGGACGGCGACGCCGACCGCTGCTTCTTCATCGACGACCAGGGTGAGTTCGTCGACGGCGACTTCCTCACCGCGCTGCTGGCCGAGAGCGTGCTCGCCAAGCGCCCGGGCGCCGACATCCTCTACGACGTCCGCGCCAGCCGAGCCGTGCCGGACACGATCGAGGCCGCCGGCGGGACGGCTCACATCAACCGCGTGGGCCACGCGTTCATGAAGCGGGCGATGCGGGAGTACGGCGCCGAGTTCGCGGGCGAGGTCTCCGGCCACTACTACTTCCGCGAGTTCTACAACGCCGACTCGGGGACGATCCCGGCGCTGCTCGTGCTCGAGCTGCTCTCGAAATCCGGCCGCAAGCTCTCCGCACTGGTCGGCGACCTCCGCTCCCGGTACTTCATCAGCGGCGAGATCAACTCGGAGGTGGCGGATCCCCAGGCGAAGATGGAGGAGATCGCCGCCGAGCACCCCGATGCCGAGATCTCCTGGCTGGACGGTGTCTCCGTCGACTACCCCGACTGGCACTTCAACGTTCGCCCCTCCAACACCGAGCCGCTGCTCCGCCTCAACCTCGAGTCGCTGATCTCCCGCGAGGACATGGAGAGCAAGCGGGACGCGATCCTGGCCCAGATCCGGTCTGACCGTGCCTGATCCATCCCCCACGCAGGGGGGTGAGCGTCCGCCGAAGAAGCGGATGCTGATCATCGTCAACCCGTACGCGACGACGGTCTCCGACCGGCTCAAGAACCTGGTCGTCTACGCGTTGCAGGGTCGCTACGAGGTCGAGGCGGTGACCACCGAGTCGCAGAACCACGCGACCGAGATCGGCCGCGAGGCGGTCGACGGCAGCTACGACATCGTCGTCGCCTTCGGCGGGGACGGGACGCTGAACGAGGTCGCCAACGGTCTCGCCGGCACCGACATCCCGATCTCGGTGCTGCCGGGAGGCTCGACGAACGTGGTGGCTCGATCGTTGGGGATCCCCAACGACGTCGTCGACGCGACCGAGCATCTGCTCGCCTGCGCCGACCGCTTCGAACCGCGGCCGATCGATCTGGGGCTGGCGAACGGCCGCCGCTTCGTCTTCTCCTGCGGCGCGGGCCTGGACGCCGCCGCCGCGCACGTGGTCGACTCCCACCCGCACCTCAAGCATCGCTTCGGCCCCTACTACTACTCGTGGGTGGCGGTGAAGAGCTTCTACACGAAGTACCTGAGGAACCCGGTGCTGCTCGACGTCGAGACACCCGACGGCTCGGTACGAGGGGTGACGGCGATCTGCCAGAACACCGACCCGTTCACGTACTTCGGCGAGCGCTTCGACGTGCGGATCTCCGAGCAGGTGAAGATCGACGACGGCAAGCTCTCCCTCGCCGTCCTCAGGCGCGCCGCCCAGCGGGACGTCCCCTTCATCGCCCGGCGCGTGCTGAGCGAGAACGCGAGGCTCGCCGACCACAAGCAGATCGAGATCTTCGACGGGATCACGGAGGGCACGATCGCCTCGGCTTCCGTGGACGAGAACGGCAAGGCGCGCGAGTTCCCGGTCCAGCTCGACGGCGAGCCGATCGGCAGCTTCTCCCGGATCGAGCTCGGCATCGAGCCCGCCGCGGTCCAGGCCATCTACTGAGTGATCGCGTGAACGCCGACGACTGCCCCTTCTGCCGGATCGCCGCCGGCCAGACCACCACCGGCGATGGGCCCGGCCACGTCGTCTGGGAGGACGAGGAGACGATCGCCTTCCTCGACACGAGGCCGCTCTTCCACGGCCACGTGCTGCTGATCCCGCGTCGCCACCTGGAGACGATCGAGGACCTCGAGCCGGATCAGGTGGGACCCCTCTTCACCATGGCCCGGATGCTGGCGAAAGCCGTCCGCGAGTCGATGGACGCCAAGGGCACGTTCGTCGCGATCAACAACAAGGTCAGCCAGAGCGTCCCCCACCTGCACGTCCACATCGTCCCCAGAACCAAGGGCGACGGCCTCCGCGGCTTCTTCTGGCCCCGGACGAAGTACGAGGACGAGGAGCAGATGGCGGCGGTGGCGAAGAGGATCCGGGCCGCCGTCGACCTGGCGGAGACAGGCGGCGGCGCCAAGTGAAGCCGCAGGCAGCGCACGGTCAGCTCCATCGTCGCTCGAACCACTCCTCCAGCGGTATTCCATCCCCGCCGATCAGGAGCGGACGGGCGCCAGGGTGAGCACCGAGGAAAGCCTCCATCCCACCGCCTCCCCGGGACCTCGGACCGCTCTTGACCTCGATCGCGACCAACTCGCCCTTCGACTCGACGACGTAGTCGGCCTCCTTGCCGCGATCGCGCCAGTAGCCGACGGTCGACTCGGAAGCGGCAGCGTTGATCAGATGGGCACCGACCGCGTTCTCGACGAGGCGCCCCCAACGTCCACGATCGGCGCGAGTCCCTTCGAACGATGACTCCGCCTGCGCGCTGATCAACGCGTTGTTGAGAACGCAGAGCTTGGGACTCGACCGACGTCGTGCGACTTGCGAGGCGCTGTACTTCTCGAGCCCGACGATCATCCCGGCTCCGCCGAGCAGTTCGAGGTAATGGGCGAGCGTGGTCGTGTTGCCGGCGTCGGCGAGCTGGCCGAGCATCTTCGTATAGCTGAGCACCTGCCCCGCGTACTGACATCCGAGTACGAACAGCTGCCGCAGCAGCGCCGGCTTGTCAACGCGCTCTACGAGCAGCACGTCACGGGCGATCGTCGGCTCGATCAGAGAGTCGAGGACATACGAGCGCCAACGGCTTTCATCGTCGATCATCGTCGCCGCCCCCGGATAGCCGCCGAAGTAGATGAACCGGTCGAGGTCCCAACCGAATGCGTCGCGCATCTCCGCATAAGACCAATGGGGAACGCGGATCACCTCGAACCGGCCCGCCAACGACTCGGTCAACCCGATGCCGACCATAAGCGGCGATAACCCGAGCAGTGTGACGCGAGGCCCGAAGCCCGACCGCGTGTCCTCGTCCCAGAGACGCTTGACAGTCTCCGACCAGGCGGGAAGCTTCTGGACCTCGTCGAGGACGAGCGCGGCTCTCTCCCCCTCGCCTTCGGAGATCTCGCGAGCGATCTCCCATTGGGCTGCAATCCAGGCCGAATCCTTCAGCCCCGGCTCGTCGGCGCTCGCGTAATGAAAGTGAAGCTCGCCCTTCAGCCGATCGGCCGCCTGCTGAGCGATGGTTGATTTCCCGGCCTGGCGCGGGCCGGCGAGCACCTGGATCCGTCCGCGCCCTTCCCGAAACCGCTCCACGAGGATGCTGACCTGACCGCGTTGGTACGAAATACTCATGATACTGAGTAAAAATACTCAATACTCTGAGCAATTTCAAATAGGGCGACCGGGCGCCCCTGTCATCGGATCTCGCCCTCGACCCGCCGCACGGTCGGCAAACCATGCGGGAGAGAGGTGGGCTCCAGATCCCGCAATTCCAAGCCGTTTGTAGACGAGCGTGAACTTGATATCGAAGTTCACGCCTTTACTGGTTGGAGGCCGGTTCAACCGGCAGGTCGGTCCGCTACGGTGTCCACATGCCCGCCTGGCCGGCATGCAACTACGAGGACTGGGTTGCGACCTGCGAGACGCTCCATGCCCACTCGCAGGTGCTCGGCAAGCTCGCCGCCGTTCTCGCCCCGCCGGAGCCGCAGCTTCAGCATGCGGCGCTGCGGTTGACCGCGCGTGGGATCGAGACCGAGCCGCTGCCGGCGCCGAACGGCTCCGGCTCGCTGGTGGCGCTGCTCGACCTGCATGCGCACATCGTGCGGGTCGAGCACAGTGCCGGACGCGGCGTCGAGATCCCGCTCACGCCCGACCGGCCCGTCGGCGAGGTGACAAGAGCGATCCTGGAGAAGGCAGCTGCCCTGGTCGGTGCGATCGAGATCGACCCGACTCCACAGGAGGTCGACTGGAAGCAGCCGCTCGACGAGGACACCGAGCACGCCACCTACGACGTCGACGCGGTGAGCTCGTTCTTCGGCGCGACGACGTTCGCCGCTCAGGCCCTCACCGCCTTCCGCGCCCCATACCGCGGACGCTCGACCCCGGTCAACTTCTGGTGGGGATCCTTCGACCTGGCGGTGAACCTCTTCTCGGGTGAAACCGCCGAGCCGCCCTCCGACGACTTCATCATGCGCAACGCGATGGACGTCCAGGAGGTCGCGGTGGGCTGGTGGCCCGGCGACGGACGCTACGAGAAGGCCGCCTTCTACGCCTACGCGCACCCCGCTCCCGAGGGGTTCTCCGACGGCGACCTGGGCCCGGAAGAGGCTCGCTGGGACGCGGAGCTGGGCGAGTTCGTCCTCGACTGGGACGACGTGCGCTCAGCCGACGACCCGCTGGCTCACGCGACGGAGTTCGCCCGCTCGGCCTTCACCCACGCCTGCCTGGTCTGCGGCTGGGAGCCGGCGCTCAAGGACAGTGCCCTCGGCGACCCGCCACCGGTCAGCTGAGCGAGTCGCTCGGCGCCAGCCATTCATGGCGTAGGTCGGTGACAGCGGCGATCCGCTCGTAATCGCGGTCGTATGGACCAGCGGCACCCCGGCCTGCTCGGCCGCAGCAGCGATGAGCAGGTCGGGCGGGGAAACGCGACGATGATTCCCGCCGGGAGATATGTAGCGAACATATGTTCGCTACCCTGGGTGACGCCCACTCATGCCGACCGTCGGAGCGTTGCTCATCCCCCGTTTCTCGCTGCTTGCGGCGGTCGGATCGCGGGTGGAGATCCTCGGGGAGCCGATGGCCCTGGCGCCCGAGCCGGGGCGAGAGCAGTTCGTCGGGGAGGTCAACGGGCCGGCCGAGGCCTTCGGGATCCGCGCCGGGATGGCGCTTTCGGAGGTGATGGTCCGCTGCCCGCGAATCAGGCTCATTCCCCCAGACCCGGCTCGGGCCGCGGAGGGTTGGGAGCTGGTCGTCCGGCGGCTCGAGGGGATCGGCGCCGCGGTCGAGAGCCGGCGCGCGGGAGAGGCGTTCTTCGGGGTCGACGGACTGCGGAGCCTCTGGGGCAGCCGCGAGGAGGTACTGCTCGAGGCCGCGAGGTCGATCGGACCCTCCGCCCGGCCCGCAGCGGGCCCTACCCGGTTCTGCGCCTACGCGGTCGCCGCCTCCTCCCCACGAGCCCCGCGGAGCGGCGGGGGGCCGAGGCGACCACGGATCGTTCCCGCGAGCCGTGTCGCCGAGACCCTCTCCCCCCTTCCCGTCGCGTTGGTTGCCGGTCGTCTCGACGAACACGGCAGTGGCCTGCGTGGCCCCGACCTGGATCGGGATCGTGCCGCGCGCCTCGTTGCCACCCTGGAGCGGCTCGGCGTCTCCACGCTCGGAGAGCTGTCCCGCCTCCCCCGCTCAGCGGTCGCCGACCGCTTCGGGCGGCTTGGACTGCGCGCCCACGATCTCGCTCGGGGAGAGGACACACCCCTGCGCCCGCGCCCGCCGCACGAGGACCTGATCCAGGCGATTGGATTGCCCGAAGCCGCCTACGGCGTCCAGCTGGAGCGGGCCTTGGATCTGCTGGTCGAGCGGCTGCTCGCCGATCGCCGTCGCCGCGGGCGGGCGATCCGCTCGCTGCGCCTGGAGGCGAGGCTGGCCGGCGGGGGGAGCTGGAGCGAGAAGATCGTCCTGCGCAGCGCGACCGATTCGACCGAGCGGCTGCGGCTCTCGCTCTCCCCCCGTCTCGCGAGTCTCGACGCCCCCGCCACCACGCTGGCGCTCAGGGCGCTCGAGCTGGCGGAGGCGGCGCCGCGCCAGGACGCCCTGGAAGACGATCCCTCCCGGCAGCGCCGCGCCCGGATCGGCGAAGCCGTCCGCCAGGTTCGCGCAGTCGCCGGGCGCGACTCCGTCCTGCGCGTCCTCGAGCTGGAACCCGACTCACGGGTGCCCGAGCGCTGGGCCGTCCTCACCCCCTTCAACCCCGACGACTCCTCCAGTCAGGCTCGCCGCGGCGCGGGTGGCGCTCGATGACCACGCGGCGCCCCTACGAGCCGCGCCGGGTCGACGTCCGCGCCGCCGACGGGTGTCCCCTGCGCGTCGGCGAGCGAGACGTGAGCTCGATCCGCGAGCAATGGCTGGTCGAGGACCGCTGGTGGACCGAGGCGCCGATCCGACGCCGCTACTTCGAGCTCGTCCTCGACGGCGGCAGCTGCGTGGTCGTCTTCCGCGACATGAACTACGGCGGCGGCTGGTACGCGCAGCGATGAGCGGGTACGTGGAGCTGCACGCCCACTCGGCGTTCTCGTTCCTCGACGGGGCCTCGAGCCCGCACGAGCTGGCGCAGCGGGCCAAGAAGCTGGGCTACGAGGCGATGGCGCTCACCGACCACGACGGCCTCTGGGGGTCGATGGAGTTCGCGCAGGCCTGCAAGCACGAGGAGATCCATCCGATCACCGGAGCGGAGCTGACCGTGATCGCCGACGGGGCCCGCGGCCACCCGGAGCATCCCAGCCGCCTGGCCGCCACCCCTCGCGCCCACCCCCACTCCGCACGCTTCCACCTCACGGTCCTGGTCGAGGGCCGGACCGGCTACCGCAACCTCTGCCGACTGATCACGCTCGCCCATGCCGACGACCGCGAGAACCCGCTGCTGACCCTCGATCAGCTCTCCGCGCACGCCGAGGGGCTGATCTGCCTCTCCGGCTGCGCCCGCGACGGGGCCCTGGCCGGGCGGATCGCGGCGGGCCGGGCAAGCGAGGCCGAGGGATTGGGACGCAGGCTGCTGGGGATCTTCGGGCGCGATCACCTCCGGGTGGAGATGCAACGACCCCTGTGGCGCGGCGATCGGGCCCGCAACCGGGCGCTCGCCGAGCTGGCGGAGCGACTCGGAGTCCCCTGCGTGGCGACCGGCGACGTGCACGCCCACGACCGCAGCCGCGTCGCCCTGCAGGACGCGTTCGTCGCGCTCCGGCTCGGCGGCACCCTGGAGTCGACCGAGCCGGAGCGCCGCGGCAACGGCTCGGCGGTCCTGATCGATCCCGAGCGCGCCGCACGCCGCTTCGCCGAGTACCCCGAGGCCGTTGCCGAGAGCAGTCGGCTCGCCGAGCGATTGCGGGGGTTCAACCTCAACGAGGATCTCGGCTACAGCTACCCCGGTGCCGAGGACGGCAGCGCCGACCGGCGCCTCGTCGAGGTCTGCGAGGCTCCCTTCGGTGAGCGCTACGGCAGCCTGTCCGCCCGCAAGCGACAGGACGCCAAGGCACGGCTCAGCGAGGAGCTCGATCTGATCTCGCGCCTGGGACTCTCCGGCTTCTTCCTCCTGCACCGGGAGATGCTCGAGCTGGCGCGTGAGGTCGCCGTCGAGGTGCGCGGTCCCGGCAGCGCTCGCGCGGTGTTGCCACCCGGCCGGGGACGCGGGTCGAGCGTCAGCTCGGTGGTCTGCTACCTGACCGGGCTCTCGCACGTCGACCCGATCGAGGCGAACCTGTTCCTGGGCCGCTTCCTCAACGACGACATAACCGCGATGCCGGACATCGACCTCGACTTCCCCCGCGACATCCGCGAGCGGCTGATCCCCCGCGTCCACGAGCGCTACGGGCCGGAGCGCTCGGCGCTGGTCGCGGCCTTCCCGACCTTCCGCTCGCGCGGCGCGATCCGCGAGCTCGGCAAGGTCCTGGGCCTGCCGCCGGGCGAGATCGAGCGAGCGGCCAGATCAGCGGGTCGCTGCGGGTCGGAGGGCGGCGCCGACTGGATCCGGGGCAGCGTGGTCAACGAACGGCGCTGGCAGATCCTCGGCAAGCTGATCGAGGACGCCTACGGGCTGCCCCGCCACCCCTCCCAGCACTCCGGGGGGATGATCGTCTCGACCCAGCCGCTGATCGACGTCTGCCCGATCGTGCCGGCCGCGATGGAGGAGCGGCAGATCGTCCAGTGGGACAAGGACTCCTGCGCCGACGCGGGCTTTCTGAAGATCGACCTGCTCGGGCTCGGGATGCTGTCGGCGGTCGAGCGCGCCGTCGACGAGATCGGCCGGGCACGAGACGAGCGGATCGACCTCTCTCGCATACCGCTCGACGACGGGAAGGTGTTCGAGGCGATCCAGAAGGCGGAGACGACCGGCGTCTTCCAGATCGAGAGCCGCGCGCAGATGCAGATGCTGCCGCGCTCGCGGCCCGAGAGCCTCGAGGACCTGACGGTGCAGGTCGCCATCGTCCGACCGGGACCGATCCAGGGCGGTGCGGTTCATCCATACCTGGAGCGCCGCAAGAGGCTGCGGGAGGATCCCGACTACGAGATCCCCTACGAGCACCCGAATCTGCAACCGGTCCTGAAGGACACGCTCGGCGCGATCGTCTTCCAGGATCAGGTGATCCAGGTCGCCATCGAGCTGGCCGGCTTCACTCCCGGCCAGGCGGAGGGCCTGCGCCGGGCGATGAGCCGCAAGCGATCCGAGGAGGCGATGGCCGAGCAGCGCGAGCGGTTCATCGAGGGCGCGAGGAGAAACGACGTCGATCGCGAGACCGCCGAGCGGGTCTTCGCCCAGATCAGCGGCTTCTCCGGCTTCGGGTTCCCCAAGTCCCACGCGACGGCGTTCGGGTTGCTCGCCTACCAGTCGACCTGGCTGCGCGTGCACTACGGCCCCGAGTTCCTCTGCTCGCTGCTCAACGAGCAGCCGATGGGCTTCTACCCGCCCGACGCGCTCGTCCACGAGGCGCAGCGACGAGGGATCGAGATCCTCTCCCCCGACGTCAACCGCAGCGCGGTCGAGTGCCGAGCCGAATGGGTCGAGGGGGAAGCGAGGAAGCTCGCCGTCAGGGTCGGCCTCGGCTACGTCAAGGACCTCCCCAAGCGGGACGCGGAGCTGATCGTCGCCGCCCGCGACGAAGGCGGCCGCTACCGGGATCTCGGCGATCTGACCTCCCGATCGGGGGCGAGCCGAGAGGGTCTGCGGGCCCTCGCATGGGCGGACGCGCTCACCGGCCGGCTCCGGCGAGAGGCCCTCTGGATCCTCGGCGTCGCCCGCGGCGCGGAGGGCGAGCAGCTGGCCCTGCCCCTCAGCCTGCCGAACGCTCCTTCGCTGCCCGAGCAGACGTCGTGGGAGCGGGTCGTCGCCGACTACTCCTCCTACGGCATGTCGCTCCACGAGCATCCGATGAGGATTGTCAGGAACAGCCTCGACCCGGCGACCACGTCCTGCGAGGAGATGGAGGGCGCTCCGGACGGAGAGGAGCTGATCGTCGCCGGGATCGTCGTGGCCAGGCAGCGCCCAGGCACCGCCAAGGGCGTCACCTTCCTGCTGCTAGAGGACGAGACCGGGGTCGCCAACGTGATCGTTCTCCCACCGGTCTACGAGCGCCATCGGCTTGCGGTCCGCACAGGGTCGATCCTGAGCGTCGCCGGCAAGCTCGAGCGACGGGAGGGGGTCAGCAACCTCCTCGCCTCCACGGTCGTCGAGCTGAGCGCGCCCGACGTCCCCACGGCGACCGTCGCGACGATCGAACCCGACGCCCGGGAGGAGGCGGGCAAGGAGATGGCCGATCTCAGCGCCGTGCTGCCCAAGGGGCACAGCTTCGGGCGGCGGCAGGCGAGCTGAGCGCGCCCCGTTGATCCCGCGATCCAGCCGATCCTGCAATTCCCCTTGCACGAACACTTGTACGTCCGAGCCCCCTCGTACCTTGGCCAGGCGATGAACGAAGAGAGAGCGAGAGAGAAGATGAATCAAGTCGCAGACCGAATCGACCTGGCGATCGACCTCATCACCCTTGGCCAGTACGGCCTCGAGCAGATCGACCCGCCCCGCGGGCCCAGCCCGGGCCCCTGCGCCGGAGGGCGAACCCGGCGGCGTCCGCTGCGGCCCACCGCGCCTCTCCTCCTCTCCGGTCGCCTGATCCCCGGTGGCTCAGCGCCCAGCCGTCGCGGCCCCCGTCGTCGCGGCCCCGCACACAACGAGTACGAATGGGGTTGGCCCGCCCGCGACGCCGACGGCGGCCCCTCCTCCGCTTCCTCGCTCTGGGCGATGGCTCACTCCTGAGCCCTGCCCGCCGCCCCGGCTCGCCCGGGGCGGCGAATACGATGCGGGACTATGCCGGAGCGCCCGCAGCGCCTGATCGAGATCTGCCTGGCGCTCAGCGTCGGGGTCGTACTCGCCGACTCGTCGATCGTCACGCTGGCGCTGCCAAGCATCCTCTCCGAGTACGACACGACCGTCTTCGGGGTCTCGTGGATCCTGACGAGCTTCAACCTCGTCCTCGCGGCCGCCATCCTGCCGGCGGTTCACGTCGCGCGCTCCCGCCCGATCGGCGGCTGGCTCCTCGGGCTGGCGATCTTCTCCGCCGCCTCGCTGGCATGCGGTCTCGCCGACTCCGTCGCCGCCCTGATCGGCGCCCGCCTCGTTCAGGCCCTCGGCGGCACCTTGATCATCGCCTGCGCGATCGAGGGGCTCGCCCGGCTTCGCGGCAGCCACGAAAGCGCCGCGCCGCTCTGGGGCACCGCCGCGACGATCGGGATCGCGGTCGGCCCGGCGCTTGGCGGTCTCCTCACCGAGCTGCTCAGCTGGCAATCGATCTTCCTCCTGCAGGTTCCGCTGATCCTGCTGGCGGCCTTCGCCGCCGGAGCTCGGCTCCAGCTCCGCGAGGCCGGCCCCGCCGGCCCGCCCGACATCAGACCTGAAGTCGCCCTCGGCCTGATCTCCGCCGGGCTCACCGGCGCGCTCTTCCTGCTGGTGATCCTCCTCACCGAAGGCTGGGGCCTGAGCCCGATCGCCGCTGCTGCCACGGTCTCGGCAATCCCCATCGCCACCTACGCGGCACGCTGGATCTCGACCAGGGTCGGCCCCCCGAGCTCCGCCGCCCTCGCCGGCTGCATCGCGATCGCCGGCGGGCTCGCCGCCCTCGGCGTCCTTCCCGGCGCGAGCTGGGCGTTGACGATCCAGCCTCAGATCCTGATCGGGATCGGCCTTGCGCTCGCCCTTCCCGTCCTCACGCTCGCGGCCCTCTCGGGTAGGGATCCGGAGGGATCCCGAGCCGCCTCCACGATCGCCGCCCGGCACGCCGGGATAGTCGTCGGGATCCTGCTGCTCGCGCCCCTGCTCTCCGCCCAGCTCACCGACCAGCAGCGATCCGGCGCCCAAGCGACGACCGCCCTGCTCCTCGACTCACCCGCCTCCACCGAGACCAAGGTCGAGCTCGCCGCAGCCCTGGCGAAGCGCTACGAAGCGGCCGACGGCCGCCGCCCGGACCTCGCTCAGGCGTTCGAGGAGGCCACGCCGCAACCCGACGAGCTCGCAGCGTTCCAGCAGCTGCGCACCGACGTCGTCGACCAGGTCGAGAGGGCAGCGACCACAGCGTTCCGCTGGCCGTTCCTCGGAGCAGCCCTGCTCGCCGCGCTCGCGTTGATCCCGATCGCGCGACTGCGGAGGATCTCCACCGAGCGCGGAGGCCTCTCGTGAGCCCGCCCCCTGAGTTCCGCGCGCCGTTGATCGCCCTCGCCGCGTCCCTTGGCCTGATCCTCGTCTACGTGGCATTCGGCGGCGGCACCTACGAACCCGACCGCGTCGCCGACCCGTGTCAGACCCGATCCGAGCAGGTCCTCGCCGAGCGCGACCTGTTCGAGGCCATCGCCCTCTCCTCGCTCGACGGCGCGGCGTGCGAGCTCGGCGTCAGCCGCGAGGAGCTGACGATCGCCCTCGCCGACGAGGCCAGCACGCAGCAGTTCGCGAATGCTCGCGGGATCGACGAGGAGACGGTCAACGACGCCGTCCGCGCCGGCCTGCAGCGGGCCGTCTCCGACGCACGCGAGGCTGACCGCCTCGGTACCTTCGAAGCGGCAGCCCTCGACCGGATCATCGAGTACGCCCCGGTGGGGACGATCATCACCGCGCTACAGCGCGTCTCCGGAAGCGACAGCGTCCAGGACCTCCTGAGCGAGCTCTGGGATCTCGGGCAACTCGAGATCCCGGGCATCGACTCCCTCCCGGGCATCGACCAGCTCCCCGACCTCGGCAACCTCCAAGAACTGCTCCCTTAGGGATCGGCTGACCCCACGCAACGGCCCCCCAATCGACTGACTGATCCCACAAATGCGAAAAGCCAGCCCATAGGGCTGGCTTTTCGACATGTCTATAGAAGACCGGCGGCGACCTACTCTCCCAGGCGGTTTCCCACCAAGTACCATCGGCGCTGAGGGGCTTAACGACTCTGTTCGGAATGGGAAGAGGTGTATCCCCCTCGCTATTGCCACCGAAATCGGAAGGGCCCGCGTGGGTCACACGACTCGAAAGCCATACGACCCCGCCGTCCCGCGAGGCTTCAAAACTGCACATAAACCAACACCGAAAAAGAACGGGTAAGAAGAAAAACCGTCAAGCCCTCGACCCATTAGTACCGATCTGCTGAGTGCGTCACCGCACTTACACAGTCGGCCTATCAACCTGATGGTCTATCAGGGGTCTTACTTCCTTGAAGGAATGGGAGAATTAATCTCGAGGTCGGCTTCCCGCTTAGATGCCTTCAGCGGTTATCCGATCCGGGCGTAGCTAACCTGCGGTGCTCTTGGCAGAACAGCAGGTACACCAGCGGCCCGTTCATCCCGGTCCTCTCGTACTAAGGATGACTCCTCTCAATTCTCCAACGCCCATGGCAGATAGGGACCGAACTGTCTCACGACGTTCTGAACCCAGCTCGCGT
>CAZXKG010000038.1:0-22891 GCA_964641695.1 uncultured Conexibacter sp. | reverse complement strand
CCGCCGCGCCCATTGCTTGCCCGTGTCCGACCCGACCGGTGCGCATCGCCCAGCCGTCCCCCGACGACCGAGGGTCAGCGGGCGACTACCTCCTTGTCGAGACGGAAGACGTAGACGCCCACGTCGGGATCGATCGCGTGGTCGTCGAGGATCGCGATCACCTTCGCGTCGGTCATCTTCTCCAGGACCGGAACCCCGCGCTTGGCGACCTGCATCTGCAGGTTCCGCCGGGTCGCCTTGGCCAGCTCCAGCTCGTTCTGGGCGGTGCTGCGTTCGGCCTCCGTCAACGACCCCTCGACGAAGACCGTGACGATCTCCCGGTTGAAGTAGGCGCGGCAGCGGTCGGGCCCCTGACCCGTCACCTCCTTCATCACCGATGAGAACTCGCGGCAAAGGTCCCGCCCGAGCTGGGTTCCGCTCACCTCGCCCCCTCGAACGGGATGCGCGCCCCGCGACCGAAACGGCCGGGGACTCGTGAGGTGGCGCGAACGAATGCCATCGGGCGCCGACGATACCCCAGCGCCGTGGACTTCGCTCAACGGATCGCGACGCCGTGGGGGTCGCGGAACCACCGCTCATGCGCCCGGATGGAAGTGGACCGCCCATGAGGACGGCCCACCCCGCAGACACCGACCCCCTCGCGCTGCAGCTCGATCCGGTATCGGGTGAGTTCTGCCCGGGAATCGGATCGCAACACCCTCAACCGTCGAGGGCGAGGTTGTTGCCGCCGCCCCCGACCGCGGCGAGCAACCGCCGGAGCGCCTTCCGCGAGATCCGTGACACCTGCATCTGCGAGACGCCGATGCGACCACCGATCTCGCGTTGAGACAGGCCCTCCTCGAACTGCATGCGGAGAACCTCGCGCTCGCGCCTCGTGAGCTCGGCCGCATCCGCCGCCAGCCCGGCGTCCACCGCGTCGTAGTTGCGGTCGACGACGCCGTAGCGGGCGTGTCCGTCCATCGCCTCCTCCTCGCCGCCGCACGGCTGCTCCAGCGAGGAGACCATGCGGGCGCGATCGGCGGCCACCGTCTCCGCCAACTCGGCCGTGCTCCAGCCCAGCTCCGCGCAGAGCTCCTCGTGACTGGGATCGCGTCCCAGGCGGGAGGTCAGCTCCCCTTCGGCCGCGTCCAGCTCCATCCAGGACTCCTGCAACCGGCGGGGCAGCCTGACGCTCCACACCCGGTCGCGGAAATGACGACGCAGCTCGCCGAGGATCGTCGGGACCGCATAGCTGCTGAATCGCGTTCCGTTGTCGGGGTCGAACCCCTGGATCGCCTTGATCATGCCGAGATGCGCGACCTGGAGCAGATCCTCGAACGGCTCCGAGCGGCTGCGGTAGCGAGCTGCAAGCGAGCGGGCGAGTGGCTGGAACTGGACGAACACACGCTCGAGGGACGCGTCGTCGCGCTGAGTCGCGTAGCGGCGAAGCAGGGCCTCCTCATTCGCCGGGCGGAGCTTCGTCCGCCGGGCGTCGCCGACGGAACCTGGGCTATAGGTCGTAGTGGTAGATCGAGGCATTTGGACACCTCCATGGCAGGTTCTTCGCTTTACGGCGAGGAACCGCGCCTCCTTTGATGGAAGGCCAACGATCCAACCGTCTTCACAACGGGAAGCGGGATGCTGAACCCAGCTACTCGCTCCAACGACAACGTAACAGCATGCCGGGCCCCTGACCACCGAAATGAACTTCGTCAGTCAGAGCTCGCTCGGCGCACCGGCACAGCAGGAACAAGCGCCCCATTAGTAGAACCTCTCTCCCGTGAACGTGCTGTCCGCTTCCATCTCAACGACCTTCCAGACCGAGATCGTCGATCAGGGAGAGCTTCCCGCCCTGCTGCTGCTGGTCGCCTTCGGGGCCACCTTCGGGATCACCCGCTTCATCACTCATTCGATCCGCGCCGATCGCTTCTCGTGGCTCGGCAACATCGAGGCCGGCGACACGCACATCCATCACCTCGTCTGGGGCATCTGCCTGCTGCTCGCCAGCGGCCTGCTCGCGGTTGCCCTGCAGCCGCCGCTGGAGGTGACCGCGATCGTCTTCGGGATCGGCGCCGCGCTGACCCTCGACGAGTTCGCGCTCTGGCTCCACCTCGACGACGTCTACTGGTCCGAGCAGGGACGGCAGTCGATCGACGCGGTGATCGTGTTCGTGATCGTCACCGGGTTCATGGTGCTCGGCGCCTACCCGGTCTCGATCGAGACCAGCGGCGGGATCGAGAACATGCTCGCGGTGATCATCATCCAGGTCATCGGCTGGGCCTTCGTCGTCGTCTGCGTCCTCAAGGGGAAGTTGATCTGGGGCGTGTTCGGGATCTACTTCCCACCGATCGCGATCGTCACGGCGACCCGCCTTGCGAGGCCCAGCTCGTGGTGGGCGCGCAAGAAGTACGTCGGCGACAAAGCACCGAAGCTCGAGCTGGCGAAGACGCGCTACAAGGGCGAGGAGACGGTCGTCAAGCCCGACAGCGCCACGAGCGCCACCCCCCTGCCCCAAGGCGAATGACGTGGACATAGCCCTCGCGCTCGCCGCCGCCGTCTTCTTCGCCCTCGGGTCCGTCCTCCAGCAGAAGGCGAGCCTCGACGAGCCGGAGACCGCCGACGGCAGCGGGGCCGGCCTGCTGATCAGGATGGCGCGCAAGCCGGTGTGGCTCGTCGGCGTCGCGGCGGACGCGATCGGGTTCGTCGGTCAGGCGATCGCGCTGACGATCGGACGGCTCGCCGTGGTCCAGCCCCTGCTCGCGACCTCGATGGTGTTCGCCCTGCCGCTCGGCCACAGGCTCACCGGCCAGCGGGTCACGAAGGCGGACATCGGCGCGGCGGTGCTGATCACGCTGTCGCTCGTCGCCTTCCTGACGATCGCGAACCCGAGCGGAGGACGCGACGACGCGCCGATCGGCGACTGGCTGATCCTGGGCGCCGTCGTGGTCGTGATCTGCGCGGTCTTGTTCGTCGCCTCGCTGAAGACGCGCCCCGCGATCAAGGCGACGATGCTCGGCATCATCACGGGGATCCTCTTCGCGGTCAGCGCGGCGCTGACGAAGGCCGTCGGCGACGAGATCACCGAGGGCTTCTGGGGCATCTTCGCCGACTGGCATCTCTACGCGCTGCTGGTAGTCGGCTACATCTCGATGACCTTCAACCAGATGGCGCTCGGGACCGGGGTCCTCGCTCCAGCGCTCGCGTCGATGATGGCGCTCGACCCGATCACCAGCGTCGTGATCGGGACGACGATCCTCCAGGAGTCGCTGCACGAGACCCCCGCGGGTGTCGTCGCCACCCTCGGCGCCCTCGCCGCGACGATCGTCGGCATGACGATCCTGGCCCGAACGAGCGAGGGCAAGACCGCGACGAAGCCGGGCTCGGGCACCGCGATCAGCTAGTTACCTGCCGACGGAATCCTCCGGCTTCGCCGTCCGGTTCCGTCGGTTGCCCAACGGAGTTGGTAGCAGGGGCGCTCTGGATCAGTTGGGTGTGGCGGCGGTCATCTCGGCCATCCTCGCCTCTGCCCTGCTCCTCGCGTAGAACCAGTAGATCAGCATGCCTATCGCCATCCAGGCGGCGAGGCGGATCCAGGTGTCGATCGGGAGGGTGGCCATCAGGGCCACGGCGAAGATGATCCCAAGCGGGGCCACCACCCAGACCGCGTGGACCCGGAAGGGGCGCTCCAGGTCCGGTCTCGTGCGGCGCAGGACCAACACGCCGGCGCAGACGATCGTGAACGAGAGCAGGGTGCCGATCGAGACCAGGTCTCCAAGGACGTCGATCGGCAGCAGCGCCGCGATGATCGCTCCGGCGATGGCGCAGACCAGAGTCGCCGGCCCCGGGGTCTGGAAGCGCTCGTTCACCCTGCCGAGACGCTCGGGAAGCATCCCGTCGGACGACATCCGCATGAAGATCCTGGTCTGCCCGTAGAAGGTGACCAGCACGGTCGCCGCGAGGCCGATCACGGCGGCGACCGAGACGAAGCCCTCCAGCCATTGCAGCGAGCCGTGACTCTGGCTGACCGCCACCGCGAGCGGATCGGGCACGTTCAACGTCTTGTACGGGACCAGACCCGTCATCACGATCCCGATCATCACGTAGAGGACCGTGGAGATGATCACGGTCGCGAGCAGCCCGATCGGGATCGTCCGCTGCGGCCTGCGCGTCTCCGCCGCCGCGGTGGCGACCGCGTCGAAGCCGACGTAGGCGAAGAAGACCAGCCCGGCCGCGCGGAGGATCCCGCTGATCCCGTACTCACCGAACGCGCCCTCGTTCGAGGGAACGAACGGCTCCCAGTTGGTCTGGCTGATGAAGAAGGCGCCGACGCCGACGAACAGCAGCAAGACGCCGACCTTGAGCGCGACCATCGCGTTGTTGGCCCGCGCCGACTCCTTGGTCCCCAGGTACAGCAACCCGCAGGTGAGGAAGACGATCGCCAGCGCGGGCAGGTTGACAATCCCGGCGTCGTTGCCGAACGGGGGGTTGACGAGGTCGTGCGGGACCGTCACCCCGATGCTGTGCATGGCGCTCGCGAAGTACCCGGACCAGCCGACCGCGACCGTCGAGGCCGCGAAGAGGTACTCGAGCAGGAGATCCCAGCCGATGAACCAGGCCAGGAACGAGCCGAAGACGGCGTAGGCGTAGGAGTAGGTCGAGCCGGCGGCCGGGACCATCGCCGCGAGCTCGGCGTAGCAGAGCGCCGTGACACCGGCCGCGAGGCCGGCGAGCAGGAAGGAGAAGACGACGGCGGGCCCGGCGTACTCGGCCGCCGCCTCACCGGTCGTGACGAAGATGCCGGCGCCGACGACGCTGGCGACGCCGATCGCCGTGAGGCTGAACGGTCCGATAGCCGCGGAGTCGAGCCGGCTGCGGTCCCGTTTTGCCTGAGCGATGACCGCATCGATATTCCCTCCGGCCATCCGCGGATCCTGTCAGAGTGCCAGGCCGGATCGACGGAAGGAACGGGTGAGCGAGACAGCTGCAGAGCCGGACCAGGCGCCGGATGAGGAGACGCCTGCCGAGACGACCGCCGACAAGCGGGCGAAGGCCCGCGAGGCCTCTCGTTTCGTCCGAGAGGAGCGCGAGCACCGGCTCGCCAAGCTCGAGGCGCTGCGTGAGCGCGGGATCGATCCGTACCCCGTTCGCTTCGACCGGACCAGCACCGCCGCCGAGATCCACGCCAACCACGACGGGCTCGAGGCCGGAGCGACCACCGACGACGAGGTCTCGATCGCCGGGCGCATCGTCGCGATGCGTCGCCACGGCGGACTCGGCTTCGCCGACCTGCGCGACGAGACCGGCAAGATCCAGCTCCTGATCGCTCGCGATCAGATCGGGGAGGAAACGCTCAGCGATTTCACGAGCCTCGACCTCGGCGACTGGGTCGGCGTCACCGGCAAGGTGATGACCACGCGCCGCGGCGAGCTCTCCGTCGGCGTCGGCGCCTTCCAACTCCTCTCCAAGACGCTGCGGGCGATGCCCGACATGCGACTCGGGATGACCGACCCCGAGCAGCGCTACCGCCGCCGCTACCTGGATCTGACCGTCGACGACGACTCGCGCGAGATCTTCGACAAGCGGACCAAGATCGTCTCTTCCGTCCGCAACGTGCTCCTCGGCGAGGGCTTCCGCGAGGTCGAGACCCCGGTGCTGCTGAGCCAGGCGGGCGGCGCCGCGGCCCGGCCGTTCATCACCCACCACAACGCGCTGGACATCGACATGTACCTGCGCATCGCGCTCGAGCTGCCGCTCAAGCGCCTGATCGTCGGTGGCATGAACCGCGTCTTTGAGATCAGCCGCGTCTTCCGCAACGAGGGGCTCGACACCCGCCACAACCCCGAGTTCACGCTGCTCGAGGCCTATCAGGCGTTCGGCGACTACCACGACATGATGGATCTGACCGAGAAGATCATCGAGACCTGCTGCATGGATGCCAACGGGACGACGGTGGTCAAGGTCGGCGACCGCGAGGTCGACCTCAAGGGCCCTTACCGCCGCGCCTCGATGGCGGAGCTGATCGAGGAGAGCACCGGGGAGAAGATGCATCCCTCGATGCCGATCGAGAAGGCGCGCGAGATCGCCGACCGCTACGGCGTCGAGTGGCTGGAGGCGTGGGGCCCGGGGAAGATCATGGCCGAGGTCCTCGACGAGACCACCGAGGCGAAGCTGATCGAGCCGACCTTCGTCATGGACCACCCGCGCGAGATCTCGCCCCTCGCCCGCGCCCACCGCGACGACCCGACCCTGACCGAGCGCTTCGAGCTCGTCGTCGCCGGTCGCGAGCTGGCGAACGCCTACTCGGAGCTCAACGACCCGATCGACCAGGCAGAGCGGTTCGAATCGGAAGCTCGCCTGAAGGCGGGCGGCGACGAGGAGGTCGAGCCGACCGACGACGACTACGTGGAGGCGCTCGAGTACGGCCTGCCGCCGACCGGCGGGCTGGGAATCGGCATCGACCGGCTGGTGATGCTGATCACCGGCGCCGAGACGATCCGCGACGTCATCCTCTTCCCCACCCTGCGCCCCGAGGGCAAGCGCGCGCGCAAGCGCCTCGACCTCGACCTGCAGAGAGCCGAGGGCGCGCCGCCGCCGATCCAGACGCCGACACGCTGGCGAGCGGCGCCGCGGACGCGCTCGAAGGCACCGCGGACCCTCGCCTGGCTGACCGCGATCCTCGGTCTGGCGTCGCTGCTGCCGACGCTGCCGTGGATCCACGTCTCGCTCGGCTTTGGCGACCTGTTCAGCCGCAGCGACCGCTCGATCCTGTTCATCGTCTCGGCGGTGATCGGCGTCGGGCTGATCACGATCGCCGTCCAGCTCGCGCGACGCAAACGCAGGGCGTGGGGCATCGCGATGGTGCTGTTCGGCGCCGCCGCGATCGTTCATCTGCTCAAGGGACCGGACCCGCTGGCGTTCCTGCTCGACATCGGGATGCTGATCGCGCTCGCCTCCTATCGGACCGAGTTCCGCGCCCACGGCGATCCGAACACGTTGCGGCAGGCGCTCGGCTTCATCCCGATCTTCGCCGGCGTGGTCGCGATCTTCGGGATCGTCTCACTGCTCACCCAGCGCAACTTCGTCACCCCCGACCTGACCTTCGGCGGCATGCTGGAGACGACGTTCGGCGGCCTCGTCGGGTTCGACGGGCCGTACGAGTTCGACCACCGGATCTTCGTCGAGTTCTTCCGCGACGCGCTCCTGGTGATCGGGATCGCCGGCCTGCTCACCTTCCTCTACCTGACGTTCCGCTCCCTGGTCACGCCCAAACGCCCGCAGGAGGACGCCCGCGAGCGGGCCGAGCAGATCGTTCGCACCTACGGCGACGACACGCTCGCCTACTTCGCCCTGCGCAAGGACAAGAGCTACTTCTTCAGCGCTGACGGTCGCTCGGTCATCGCCTACGCCTACGTGCGCGGCTACGCGCTGGCGGCGGCGGACCCGATCGGCCCGCAGGAGGACCGCGGCGAGGTCATCGACGAGTTCCTCGACTTCTGCGACACCGAGGGCTGGGGCGTCGCCTTCCTCGCCGTCCGCGAGGACACGATCGGCCTCTACCGCGAGCGCGGCATGCACTCGCTCTACCTCGGCGACGAGGCGATCCTGCATTGCGAGGAGTTCGACCTCGAGGGTGGAGAGATGAAGGCCGTCCGCGAGGCCGTCAACCGCGTGGGCAAGGACCACGACTTCGAGCTGATCAAGGAGAGCGATGCCAACGCGTCCCTGATCGCGGAGCTGAACGAGATCAGCGACGAGTGGCGGGAGGGCGCCGCCGAGCGCGGCTTCACGATGGAGCTGGGCGAGGACGTCGAGGGCAAGAACCCGGACTTCGTGCTGGCGATCGCACGCTCCAAGGACGGGGGAGTCGCCGGCTTCCTCCGCTTCGTCCCCTGCTACGGCGCCGAGCCCGGGTACTCGCTGGATCTGATGCGCCGCCGCCCGGAGTCGGCCAACGGCCTGACCGAGTTCTTGATCGCCAACGCGGCGCTCAGCCTCGGCGCCAGCGGCGTCGAGCGGCTCTCGCTGAACTTCGCCGCCTGGGGTCGACTGCTCGACGACGCGAGGGATCTGGATGTCGGCGGTCGCATCGTCCGCCGCGTCGCCAAGTCTCTGAACCCCTACTTCCAGATCCAGTCGCTGCGTGACTTCAACCAGAAGTTCGATCCCGAGTGGCTGCCGCGCTCGATCGTGATCGACGACCCCGGCGACCTGCTCAAGGTCGCGGTCCTCTACGCCTCGATCGAGGGCTTCCTCGAGATCCCGCTCGTCGGCAAGCTGCTCGAGCCGCCGGTGCGGAAAGCCGAGGAGGGCCACCTCGTCGAGTCCGGCGACGCGGGCTGAGCATCTCCGCCGCTCCAGGATGAACTTCAACCGGCCACAGCCCGGCTGAAGTTCCACTCGATTCAGTGACAACTTCGAACGGAACCTGAGCCGGGCAGGGGCCGGTCCAGGTTCGCCGCGATCGAGGCAACGCGGCGTTAGGGTTCCCACGGATGATGCAGGGAGACAGCGGCTCGGACGCGCTGGCGGGGCTGCGGCGCAGTGAGGAGGCGTTGCGCGCCTACGCCGAGGCCCGTGGCCTCACCCTGCGAGAGGAGCGCCCCTGGCCCGGTGCGGTGCCCGCCGCCGAGCAGCCGGGACCGGTCAAGCATGCGATCTGGTCGCTGAGCGGCGAGCTACCCGGCGGAGCGGTCGGGCGGCTGCGGCATCAAGCCGTGTTCGGGAGCACGTTCGGGATGGACGTCGCCGGCCAGCACACGATCATGGTCGGCCGGATCCCCGAGAGCGTCGGCTACGTGCCGATGCTCTGCTGCCGTCCCGACGAGTTCACCAGCGGCATGTACTACTGGGGAGGCGACAAGCGCAAGCGCGCCTCGCAGCGGTTCGAGAGCGTCGAGCTGGAGCGTCGCTTCCGCGTCGAGGTCGCTCCCGGGCAGGCGCAGAACTGGATCTTCCAGCTCTTCACCCCGAAGTTCATCGACTGGCTGGCCCACCGGACGCCCGTCGACTTCGGCTTCAAGCTCGATCTCGGCGTCTTCACCTGCGAGACGCCGCAGTGGCGTGGCCAGGAGGGAGCGCTGAGCGGGGAGGTCGATCCCGAGGCGCTCGATCTGCTGCTCGAGAGCGGTGGCCTGGTCGCCTCCCGGATTCGCGACGAGGTGCTCGAGGAGGCGGACCTGATGGGGCGCGCGGCGGAGGTCGACAGCGCCGAGGCCTACGCGGCCTGGGCGACCGCCGCCAAGCACGGCAGGATCATCAAGACGATCCTCTGGGCGGCTCGCTTCAGTGAGGCCGACGACGGGATCGGGAAGTTCGCGGAGGAGCGCGGCCTGCAGGTCGAGTCCCCGGCCGACTTCCATGCCCGCTACATCGGCCTCGGGATGCCGGGGGTCGCGACGAAGGCGGCGAGGGGTGCCCTGCCGGGCGGCGGCCGGGAGGGCAGCCTCGCCTGGCTCGAGTTCAGCAGCGAGGTGGACGTGCAGAAGGAGTACGTCGCCGCCACGATGCCGACGGACTCCCGCCTGAGCGCCGCCTGGCACGACCCCGAGGACGTCGGGGTGCCGCCCGCCGCGATCGGCCTGCCGCCGGCCGCGATCGAGGCCGCCGACGCGAGCGGCTACGGTCTCAGCACGTCAGCTCGGGCGATCTGCGTCTACATGCGCACCGAGGGGACTACGTCCGGCACCGAGATCGACGGCTTCGCCGCCGCGGCGAAGCGCATCGCGGAGCTGATCGAGAATGGAGGCACCGTTGGATAACTCGAGCATCCGCGTCGTGATCGAGACCGCCGAGCACCGGATCGACGGCGAGCTGACGCTGCCCAAGGAGGGCTACCGGAGCCGCCTCTCCGACTACCTCAACCAGGATCGCCTCGACTTCGTCGCCCTCACCAACGCGACGGTCGAGGACCGAGCCACCGGCGAGACCTACGATCGCGACTTCCTCGTCGTCGGCACCCGCCACATCCTCCTCGGCCACCCCGAGTAGGCACTCCGGCGCCTGCGAGGGCGGGGTCGATCGAGCGGCGACCCGCGTGCGTGCCCAATTCCGACCTGACGACACGGGATTGGCATCCGAGTGTTAGTGTCCGGCGCTGTTAGGGAGCCCTAACACCGTCCTGACTCAACGACCCGAGGGGAAGCACTCGTCCGATGAAACACGCAAGGTTCCGCCGTCTGACAGCAGCCGCGGTTGCACTGACCGGCGGCGTACTGCTGGCCGCCGGATGCGGCTCCGACGACGCGGATACGTCCACGACGACCGCTGCCGGCGGCGGTGATCTGGCCGCCGTCAAGGCCTATCTCGTCGACCACGCCAACACGCTCCAGGAGCAGGTGACCGTCCTCAACGAGGACGCCGAGGAGTACTACTCGCTCGCCGAGGCCGCCGACTTCGACTACGACAAGCTCCTCGCCGAGAACTGCGAAGAGGTCAGCGCCCTGCTCACCGAGTCGAAGGATGCCTTCGTCGCGGCCAACCCGGCCTACGAGGAGGCCGAGGGCATCGTCGCCGGCGTTCCGCGCCTGGCCCAGTACGACGTCGACATCGACGCCGGCTCCGACGCCTCCGACCCCGAGAGCGCCGTCTCCTTCAACCTCGAGCTCCCCGACGGGAAGACGCTGAAGCAGCCCGGCAACCTCTTCTTCCTGACCGAGACAGCGCTGTACGGGACCAACCCCGACCTGCTCGCCGACGTCAAGCAGGACGCCAACTGCGACGGCAAGGCCGAGTTCGGCGAGGGGATCCCCGACGCCAACACCTACGTCGCGACCACGCGTGAGTTCCAGCGCCAGGCCGACGCCCTGGTCGAGGACGCGAACGCGTTCGAGCCGACTCCCTCCGACGCGTTCACCGCGATCACCGTGATGACGCCGACCATGAGCGAGTACTTCGAGGCGTGGAAGAACTCCTCGTTCGTCGCCGGCAAGGGCGCGGAGGAGCAGGGCTTCGTCGCCGCCTCCCGCCTCTCCGACATCGCCGACATCCTCGAGGGCGTCTCCTTCACCTACGACGAGATCGAGCCGACGATCGCCGAGGAGAACCCCCAGCAGGCCGAGCAGACCAAGGCCCAGCTCGCCGAGCTGCTCGCCTTCGTCACCGATCTCCGCGACCGCGAGGCGGACGGTGAGAAGTTCACCGGCGAGGATGCCGACACGCTCGGCTCCGAGGCCCAGGCTCGCGCCGAGGAGATCGCCGGGCAGGTGACCCAGGCCGCCAGGCAGCTCAACATCGAGCTGCAGGACGCCTAGGGAGCAGGTGCCCTGAAAGCAAAGGTGCTGGAGCGGCGCGCGAGCGCATCCCGACTGGCGAAGGCCGTGGCGATCCTCGCCGCGGCCTTCGCCATGTCCGCGCTCGCACCGGCCGCGTCCGCTGCCCCCGAGCAGCCCGAGCAGCCGTGGCGGCCGGCGGAGCAGATCCGGACCTCGCTCTTCGACGCGCGCAGCGAGCTGCTGCTCGACGGAACCTCCGAGGAGCGGTCGGTCGAGCGGGCACGCGAAGCCCTGCGGGGATCGCTGCGACGCGACCTCGAGCGCTTCGCCCCCGATCGGCTCGATGACGTCGAAGCCGCTCTCGCCGCAGCCGCGAGAGCCGCCGCCGAAGGCGATCCGGTCGCCCTCGCCTCCGCCTTCGGGTCGGCGGTGGCCGCGATCCGCGAGGGCGCGTACGAGGTGACGATCGCCCACGTGCGCCGAGGCGACGCCGAGAAGGCGCGGCAGTGGCTGCTGATCCGGGACTTCCGGCAGGCGACGCGCTACACGCGGCCGGGCGTCGACGCGACGGTCGCGCTCGCCGCCGTCTCGGCCGGCGAGCTACCCCCCGCCGAGGCGATCACCCAGATCCGCAAGGACGTCCTCGACGCCTACCAGTCGCGCCTGGTCGACTACCTGGACGAGGCAAGGGTCGAGGGAGAGCGCGGCTACGCCCCCGCGGTGGCCGAGTCGCTCGCGATCGCCTCCGGCTACTGGCGGATGCTCGCCCCCGAGTACGAGAAGCAGCGCGGCCGGGCGGCCCGACGCCAGGCCGATTCCGCCTTCGCCGAGTTGCCCGCGGTCGGGGCCGGGAAGCCGCGACAGGTAGCGGCGGCGGTCAGCGAGGCGGAGGGTCTGCTCAAGCACTTCACGGCGGCGCCGTTCACCGACGAGGAGAAGGTTCGCCGCGCCCAGCAGCTGATCCGGTTCGTCGAGCTGATCCCGGTCGAGTACGACCACGGCGTCTCCGGCACCGAGGTGACGATCCCCTTCGAGATCACCGAGGGGATCGCGTTCGTCGATGCGGCCGAGTCGGCCCTCAGCGATCTCGCCCCCGACCTCGAGCGCGGCGACGCCGCGAAGCTCGCCGAGCTGGAGGCGGTGATCGAGGAGACAGCCGACTACCTCGACGACGCCAACGAGGGCGGCGAGGTGGTCCCGCTGGAGACGGTCGAGGACGCCAACGAGCGCACCCTCGCGCTGGTCGACGAGCTCTTCCCCACCGAGTGGAAGGAGTCCAGCGACGCCGCCGACTTCGACCTGATCCAGATCAGCCTCGACCAGATGGAGGCCGCCGTCTCGGCCGGGCAGCCCGAGGTCGCCGAGCAGGCGCGGCTGACCGCGTACGCCTTCTTCGAGTTCGGCCCCGAGATCAAGCTGAAGGCGTTCGATCCCGGCCTGACCACGGAGGTCGAAGGTCTGATGTGGTACGGAGCGCGCGGCTTCGACGGACTCGCCTCGCAGATCGCCGAGGACGCCGGCGCGCGCGAGATCCGCACGACCCGGCTGGAGCTCGATCAGGCCCTCGCCGACGCCGCGGCCAAGACCGGCGAGGGCGGCAGCAAGACGACGGTGATCACGAACGCGGCGCTGATCGTCTTCCGCGAGGGCCTCGAGGCGATCCTGATCATCGCCGCGATCACGGCCAGCATGATCGGCACCAAGCGCGAGCTGCGAAAGCCGATCATGCGCGGGGCGCTGCTCGCGCTCCCGGCGAGCGTCGCCCTGTTCTTCGTCTCGGTCCTGATCCTCGACTCGCTCTCGCAGTACGGCGAGAAGCTCGAGGCGATCGTCGGTCTGATCGCGATCGGGGTGCTCTTACTCGTGCTCAACTGGTTCTTCCACAAGGTCTACTGGACCGAGTGGATCAAGGGCCACCGCGAGCGCAGCAAGGAGCTGCTGGCCGAGGGGACGGGCGTCGCCGTCGGCGCGGCGGCGGGAACGATGGCCGGGCTGTACCTGCTGGGCTTCACGAGCGTCTTCCGCGAGGGGTTCGAGACCGTGCTGTTCCTGCAGTCGCTGCAGCTCAGCTCGGGAACGGGCGTCGTCCTCGCCGGGATGACCCTGGGCCTGCTGGCCACCGGCGCCGTCGGCTACGCGACGTTCGCCCTCGAGCGCAAGCTCCCCTACAAGAGGCTGCTGATCGTCACCGGCGTGCTGATCTCGCTGGTGCTGATCGTCCTCGTCGGCAACACCGTCCGCACCCTTCAGGGCGTCGGCTGGCTGTCGATCACCCCGGTGGACATCGACTTCCCGCTCTGGATGGGAACCTGGCTCGGCACCTTCCCAACGGTCGAGAGCCTCGTGGCGCAAGTGCTCGCGTTCGCGTTCGTGATCGGCAGCTACTTCGCCGCGGAGTGGATCCGCAAGCGCAACATCAGGCGGGCTGCGGCGGCGTGGCGGGCCGAGCAGGAGCGATCCGCCACGACCGCCACCGACGCCGCGGGAGCCGCGGCCGAGGAGGAGGCTCTCAGCCCTGTGGAGCGGCCACCTTCTCCGGCTCGATCAGCACCTTGACCCGGACCTCGCCGGGCTGACGGAACGGGTACTCGTCCTCGCCCAGGTACTTCTTGGCGAGCGCGTCGATGTTCTCGTCCGCCCCCTCGTGGGTCATCTCCTTGACGCGACCGCGGATCAGCAGGTTCGCGTACGGGTTGTCGGGATCGGTGATCGAGATCGCGACCCGTCCGTCGGCCCTGAGGTTGTCGGCCTTGAGACGTCCTTCGGCGGTGTTGATGAGGACGTCGTCGCCCTCGTGGTCGATCCACACCGGTGACACCTGTGGGGATCCATCCGGCATCAGCGTCGCCACGTGCGCGAACACGGGCCGGTCGATCAGATCCTTCGCGTCTGCACTCAGCTCAGCCATCGTCGCTCCTTCGTCGGGTTCGTCGGTCTGACCCTTCCGATTGTTGCGCTTCGCCCCGCTGGGCACTCGGCCTCGGCACCGCTACTCTGCCCCGTCCGCCGTGTTCGGCGGGATGAGGGGGCAGATGATGGCCGGGTTCACACGCCAGAGCAGAGCGTTCGCGCGTCGTCGTGCGCCCGTCGCCGTCCCCCTCGCACTCGCCTCCCTGCTCGCCGCGACCGCGGCGCCCGCCGCGCCCGGGCCACCCCCACCCACGGCGCAGCCGAACATCGTCGTCGTCATGTCCGACGACCAGGACACGGCTTCGATGATCGGGATGCCGAAGACGGGCAAGCTGATCGGCTCCCGCGGCACCACCTTCACCAACAGCATCGCCACCAACCCCGTCTGCTGCCCGTCCCGCTCGACGTACCTGACCGGTCAGTACTCCCACACCACAGGGGTCTTCCGCAACAGCCCGCCGCATGGCGGCTTCGCCGATTTCGACGACTCCGAGACGCTGCCCGTCTGGCTGCAGCGGGCCGGCTACGAGACCGCGCTGATCGGCAAGTACATGAACGGCTACGGGTTCACCGAGCCGACCCGGATCCCGCGCGGATGGAGCTGGTGGCAGGGCCTCCTCGATCCGACCACCTACCGGATGTACGGCTACCGGATCAACGAGAACGGCACCGTCGTCGACTACGGCGAGTACGACGATCCCGACCCCGCGATCTACCAGACCGACGTGCTCGCGGCGAAGGCGGTCGAGTTCGTCGATCGGCAGGCCGAAGCGGGCTCCGGCCGGCCCTTCTTCATGACGGTCAGCCCCCTCGCCCCACACACGGAGGTCTACGCCCGCCCCCATCCCGGCGATGACGACGCGGCGACCCCCACCCATCCCAACCCACGTCCCGCTCCACGCCATCTCGACGTCTACGCGAACGCGACGTTGCCCAGGGACCCGAACTTCAACGAGCGCAACGTCTCCGACAAGCCGGCGATGGTCAGGGCTCGCCGAACCATCGGCCCGGCGCTGAGGGAGACCGTGACGCAGCGCTACCGGGCCAGGATGGGCAGCCTGCTCGCCGTCGACGACATGGTCGCCTCGATCGTCTCAGCGTTGCGCCGCAACGGGCAGCTCGAGAACACGATCTTCGTCTACACCTCCGACAACGGGTTCCAGCGTGGCCAGCACCGGATCCCCTTCGGCAAGCAGATGCCGTACGAGGAGTCGCTGCAGGTCCCGTTGCTGGTCCGCGGGCCGGGCGTCCCCCGGGGAGCCGTGCGGACCCAGATGGTGGGCAACGTGGACCTGGCGCCGACGATCGCCGCCTGGGCGGGAGTAGATCCGGGCCGGACCTCGGAGGGAACCTCACGCGTCGACGGGACCGCGATCGCACCGCTGCTCGAGAGCCGGCGGCGGGAGCTCGGACGGGCGCTGGTGATCGAGAACTGGTGTCAGACGAACGAGACGTGCTTCGACCCGGAGCTGCCTCGCTTCCGCGGTCTGCGCACCGATCGCTTCTCCTACGTCGCCTACCCGAACGGCGAGCAGGAGCTCTACGACATGGCGCGCGATCCGTGGCAGCTGAAGAGCCGGCACCGAGATCCTCGCTACTCGGCGAACCTGCGCGCCCTCCGCCGCCTGCTGGGGCAGATGCAGGAGTGCTCGGGAGCCGCGTGCCTGAGCCGTCCGCGGGTCAAAGTCGGCGTGAACGCCGGATTCGGTCGCCTGGGCGGCGGCAAGCGCTGCACCGCCTCGGCGGTGACCGTGCGCCTGCGGGGGGCTCAGCGCGGCAGCGCGATGGAGCTCGAGAGCACGCTGCGCGGCCGTCAGCACCTGGACAAGACGAAGCCCCTACGCCTCAGGGTCGGGCGCTCGGCGTTGAAGCGTCGCGGCGCGACGAAGCTGCACCTGCGGGTGACGGTGCTCGATGGACGCGTGATCGCGAAGACGCGCCGGATCCCCCGGCCCTGCTGACCCGCGGCGCGCCGTTCGATCGGACGGCGCGCCGCGTTCAGCCGGTAGTTCGTACCCTGTGTCGGCTTCCTCAGGCCGGCGAGACCCGGAAGGAGTAGCCGCCCTTCTTGTTCTTGAACTTCGACTTCTTGAGCATCAGCTTCCAGCCCTTCGGCAGGTTCCCGTTGGGGTCGTCGAGGAACTGCTTGAAGTAGTCCGAAGCCGACGAGCAGGCCATGTTCTTGACCCGGATCGTGTAGGGGCCCTTGGGGAGCTTGAGCTTCCCGACCTTGTCGTTGTGCATCACCTGGAAGGTGCCGGGGCACTTGCCGGTGGTCGATCCGCCACCGCCGCCGTTGTTACCGCCGCCGCCGTTGGCCGGCGAGACCCGGAAGGAGTAGCCGCCCTTCTTGTTCTTGAACTTCGACTTCTTGAGCATCAGCTTCCAGCCCTTCGGCAGGTTCCCGTTGGGGTCGTCGAGGAACTGCTTGAAGTAGTCCGAAGCCGACGAGCAGGCCATGTTCTTGACCCGGATCGTGTAGGGGCCCTTGGGGAGCTTGAGCTTCCCGACCTTGTCGTTGTGCATCACCTGGAAGGTGCCGGGGCACTTGCCGGTGGTCGCCTGCGCGCTGGCGGACTCCGCGCCGGCGGCGCCGACCAGCGCCAGGACGACGAAGGACCCGACCGCGCGTGTGCGCAGCGAAGTTCTCTTACGCATGTTTCTCCTTGATTGAGCCGATGGCCGGGCTCGATTGAGCCCGCCTGGGGGAACTACGACCCAGTATCGGCCCTTCCTCCCCGGCCATGAGCCGGTTGGCTGAAGTCAGATGTTCGTCGGCAGGCCGAAGCGGTCGCGCTGATCGATCGGCACCAGATCGAGGTACTCGCGGTTCTGGGAGATGAAGTCGCGCGCGAACGGGCAGAAGGGAAGGACCGCCAGATCCTCGTCGCGGGCGAGCGTGAGGGCGTAGGTGACGAGCTTGGCTCCGAACCCCCGGCCGCCGAAGTGCGGATCGACCTCCGTGTGGACGATCGCGAGCCCGTTGGCGTCCCGGCGGTAGTCGGCGAATCCGGCGAGCTGGCCTTCGGCGTGGATCTCGATCCGGCTGCGCCCAGGCTCGTCGAGGAGCTCGACTTGCTCGCTCCCCGGGTTCGTGGGGGTCTCTGACACGCTGTGAAGGCTAACGCGCAGGGTGGGCGTCACGGTCGCGTCGCCGGGATCCCGCTGTTCATCGGGGCGTGCGCCGTCCGTCCGCTCCGGGGCTAATGATCCCGCGCTCGCCGTGCCGACCGCCAACGCCTCCACACCCGCCCCGATCGCCCCCGACAACGTGCTCGCGGGCGCTTCCGACCCTTCCTTGCGCGGCTGGCAGCAGGACGCCCTGAGGGAGGCGGAGGGGTGGTCGGTGGGTCCGTTCCTGATCGCCGCGGCGCCCGGGGCGGGCAAGACCCGCCCGGCCCTCGTGCTCGCCCGCCACCTGCTTGCAGCCAAGGCGATCGACCGGGTCGCGATCGTCTGCCCGACCGCGCCCCTGACGAGCCAGTGGGCCGAGGCGGCGGCGGTCCAGGGGCTCAACCTCGAGCCCGACGCGAACCACCTGCGGACGACGCGCGACTTCGACGGCATCGCCGTCACCTACGCGCGGGCGAGCGCGGCGGCCAAGACCTACGCCTCCGAGTGCACGTCCCGGACTCTGGTGATCGCCGACGAGGTCCATCACCTGGGCGACGATCTCGCCTGGGGCGAGGGGTTCACGAGGGCGTTCGAGCGGGCCGGACGCACTCTCCTGCTCTCGGGGACGCCGTTCCGCAGCGACGACGCTCCGATTCCCGGGATCGTCTACGACCGCAACGGGTTCGCCGTTCCCGACGTCAGCTACTCCTATGCGGAGGCGATCGGTGACGGGGTCTGCCGCCGGGTCAGGTTCGTGCCCTTCGACGGGACGCTCGTCTGGCAGAGCGGCGAGGACACGATCGAGAGCTCGTTCGGCGAGGAGCTGACCAAGCGGGAGAAGGCGCGGCGTTACCGGACCGCGATCGCAGCCGATCTGGCCCAGGGGCTGCCGCGCATCCTCAGACAGGCGAACGCCCAGCTCGATCGCGTGCGCGCCGCGGGGCACCCGGACGCCGGCGGGCTGGTCGTCGCCGCCGACAGCGGGCACGCGCGGCACGTCGCCGCGGCGCTGGGGGAGATCGCCGGAGAGCGGCCGACCGTCGTCCTCCACCAGGACGCCGACGCCCACGCGCGCCTGCGGCGGTTCGCGGCGGGTCGGAGTCGCTGGATCGTCGCGGTGAACATGGTCTCCGAAGGAGTCGACATCCCGAGACTGCGCGTTGGGGTCTACGCGACGACGGCGAAGACGCCGATGATCTTCCGCCAGATCGTCGGCCGCTTCGTTCGGATCGGCTCCGGCGACGAGGGCGAGAGCTGGCTCTTCCTCCCCGCCGAGCCGGTGCTGCTCGCCCACGCGGAGAAGATCGAGGACGAGCTGCACCGCGTGATCGGCCGCCGCGAGGGCGATGAGGAGGGCGAGTGGGATCCGGAGGAACGGCAGCAGTCCGAGCGCTCACCGGAGGACGAGCTCGAGTTCGTGCCCGTCGCCGCGGACGTCGTCCCGCAGATGAACCTGTTCGGCGAGCCCGGCGACGAGACCGTGCAGCCGATGGCGGCTCCTCCACCCCCGGGGATCGTGGCCGAGGCCGAGGTCGCCGCGGGCGCCGAGCCGCGCGCGGTTCCCGCCTATCAGCGCCGCAAGGACCTGCGGGCCGAGCGCCACCGGCTGGTCTCCGAGCTGTCGCGGAAGCGACGCTGCGGACATCGCGAGGCGAACCTCTGGATCAACCAGAGAACCGGTGTGCGCAGCGTCCAGGACGCCACGATCGACCAGCTCCAGCGCTCCTGCGAGCTGCTCGTCGAGGAGCTGACCAGGGCGTCCCGCAAACGGGGTTGAGATGCGCCGGCCCCCCTCGCCTCAGCGGACCTCGAGGACGACCTTGCCCATCGCGCCGCGGCCGTCGATCAGGTGCAGCGCCTCGGCGGCACGCTCGAGCGGGAAGCGGGCGCCGACGACGGGGGCGACGTGGCCGGAACCGATCAGCTCGTCGATCGCAGCGCCGATCCCGCGGGTCGTCTCCGGCTTGCCGAGCACCGAGGCGCCCCATCCCGCGCCGACGACCTCGATGTTGTTGAGCAGCAGGCGGTTGACCTTGACCTCCGGGATCGAGCCGGCGGTGAAGCCGACGACCACGCAACGACCTCCCTCCTTGAGCGAGCGGAGGCTGTCGGTGAAGCGGTCACCGCCGACCGGGTCGATGACGATGTCGGCGCCGCCCAGCTCCTTGACCTGATCCTTCCAGGGGCCGTCGGAGCGGACGACCTCGTCGGCTCCGAGGTCGCGAGCGAGCTTCTCCTTCTCGTCGGTGGAGACGACCGCGATCGTGCGCGCCCCCTTCCCCTTCGCCACCTGGATCGTGGCGCTGCCGACGCCGCCGGCGGCGCCGTGGATCAGGACGGTCTCGCCCGCGGCGAGGCGGCCACGCATGACCAACGCGAAGTAGGCGGTGTGGTAGTTGAAGATCAGCGCGGCGGCCTGGCCGAAGTCGAACGAGTCGGGAACCGCGAACACCGCCCAGTCGGGAGCGGTGACGACCTCGGCGAAGCCGCCGAGCATGCAGAGCGCCGCCACCCGGGTGCCGGGCTTCAGGTCGGATCCCTCGGGCGCCTCGCGGACCACGCCGCTGACCTCGGCGCCCGGCACGAACGGAAGATCGGGCTTGACCTGGTACTGGCCGCGCGACTGGAGGACCTCCGGGAACGCGACCCCGGCCGCGTGCACGTCGATCAGGACCGCCGGACCGGGGAGCAGCGCGCTGGTCGAGTCGGGCTCGGGGATGTCGACGAGGGCCAGCTCGTCAGGCCCGTTCAAGTTCTGGATCTGAATCGCGCGCATTGGTCGTCTCCTCGTGGCCCTGTCGGCCGCTCGTTTGGTGCGGGCGGGCCATCGTATTGACAGGTGCACAGACGACGACGAACGGCCCCCGGGATCGTCCCGGGGGCCGTTCGTCTCGTAGTGGGGTCGAAGCTGCCGTCGCTCAGTTCTTGGCCTTCACGACCTTGCTCTTCGCGCCCTTGCAGTAGTCGGTCTTCTTGACCTTGGCGTAGAAGCGGCCCTCGTAGACGCCGCTGTTGCCGGTCGACCAGGTGTAGTGCTTGTAGCCGTCGAACGAAGCGGTGTCGTACAGGTACGGGGTGTCGTGCTTGGGCTTGGGCTTGTGACCCTCCATCCGGTAGACGATCACCTCGCGCCCCTCGGCGCAGTTGTAGGGGTCGCTGGTCTTGACCTTGCCGTAGAAGCCTCCGCCGTCGGCCTTGATCGTGACCTTGGTCGGGGCCTTCGCCTCGGCCTGAGCCCCGGTTGCGAGCGCTCCGCTGAGAGCCACCATCGCCACCGCGACAATCATCTTGATCCTCATCTTCATCACCTCCGTCCGGCGGGCCCGAAGCCTTTGCCTGGCCCCTCCGGGTTGCGTTGCTTGCTGATGGACCCACCATCGCTCGCGAGGAGGCCCGCGCCCAGACGACCGAGGAGGCAAGTCGGAGGCCCCCGGGGGTGGTCGCCCTCACCCCGGGGTGCTGCCGCCCGAGACCGCGAGCGCGCTTCCCTCCCCGACGATCGTCGCCCGCCCCCGGCCGCCCCGCATCGGTTCCGCGCGACACTCGCCGCGCCCGGCGCAGCAACGGGAAAAGCGGAGGGGGAGGGATTCGAACCCTCGGTACGCCTAATC
Organism: uncultured Conexibacter sp.; assembly: GCA_964641695.1. Lineage (GTDB taxonomy): Bacteria > Actinomycetota > Thermoleophilia > Solirubrobacterales > 70-9 > RHKX01. The sequence goes on along the minus strand of CAZXKG010000038.1, from coordinate 2,067 downwards.
GACGCACAACGGTTTTCGAGACCGCCGCATTCAACCGCTCTGCCACCCCTCCGGAGGCGCATTGCGCGGTGGCGAAGGGTAGCGAGGGGCGTTCGGGCACGTAGACGAGGCGCGAGGCCCTGATGCCGATCATGGCTTGACCGCTGGAGATCGGGCGGGCGCGGACGCCGCCGGCGTCCAGATGGAAGGATCGGAGCCCACATGCGCGCAATCGATCTCGAACATCTGGGTACCCCGAAGGCCATCGCCGCTTGGGAGGTCGGCGAGGCGATCATCGACCCCGGGCCCGAGTCGAGCGTGGAGACGCTGCTCGCCGCCCGTCCTGAGCGCCCCCGGGCGATCCTGCTCACGCACATCCACTTCGACCACGCGGGCGGCACCGGGGCCCTCGTCCGTCGCTGGCCCGACCTTCCGGTCTACGTCCACGAGCGCGGCGCGCGGCACATGGCCGATCCCGAGCGCCTCGTCGCCAGCGCCACCCGGCTCTACGGTGAGGATGGGATGAAGCGGCTCTGGGGCGAGGTCGTCCCCGTCCCGGCCGAGAACATGACCATCCTCGAGGGCGGGGAGACGATCCTCGACGGCGAGTTCGAGGTCGTCTACACCCCCGGGCACGCCTCCCACCACGTCTCCTACCTGCACACGCCGAGCGGGCGGGCGTTCGTCGGCGAGGTCGGCGGCGTCTCGATCGCTCCCAGCCGGCTGGTCATCGCCCCCACCCCGCCGCCGGACATCGACATCGACGCGTGGGAGCGATCGCTGCATCTGATCGAAGCCTGGAACCCGACGTCGCTGGGGATCACCCACTTCGGGGCGGTCGAGGATCCCGCAGAGCAGTTCGCGGCGGTTCGTGAGGCGTTGCGCCGGCAGATCGAGCTGGCCGAGGGGCACGACCTCGAGGGGTTCGTCGCCGCGATGCACCGGCACGTGGCCGACGCCGTCGGCGAGGAGGCAGCCTCCTCCTACGGACAGGCCGCGCCCTTCGATCACCTCTGGCTCGGCCTCGAACGCTGGCGCAGCAAGCAGGCCGAGGCCACGGCTTGAGCGACCGGCTCGCGGGCCTCAAACACCCGCCGGAAATGGCTCGCCGTAGTGCTTGAGGCGGTCCTCGGCGACGACCGCCCGCCCGCCGCTCAGCCCAGCCGCCCCTCGATCACGTAGCGCAGGATCGCCACGACCTGCTCAGGCTCGCGGCAGCTCGCGAGCGCCGCTCGGTCGACCTCCTTGAGCGCATGGTCGTGCTCGGGGGGATGCAGGGTGATCAGCGGCGTGCCGAGCGCCGCCGCCTGGCCGGCGTCGAAGGCAGCGTTCCACTGCTTGTACTTCTCGCCGAAGCGGACGACGACCACGTCGGCCTCGCGCAGCAACGTGTAGGTCCGGATCGCGTTCACCCCGGCGCCCTTGTGGTCGTGCCAGAACTTCTCCGCCTCCGCGCCGAGGATCTCGACCCCGCAGTCGTCGCTCGCGGCGTGGTCGGTGACCGGGCTCGTCAGCTCGACCGGGAGCCCGTCCTCACTGACCCCCGCCTCGATCCGCTCACGCCAGTCGGAGTGGATCTCCCCCGCGAGGTAGACGTTCCATGTTCTCTCGCTCATCGCCTCTCACTTCCTCTCTGCGATCAACGAACGAGGCTAGCGATCGGGACGGCTCGCCTTCAGCCTCCCGGCTTGCGGCTTCGGCATAATCCGCACCCGCACGCTCCAGATCCGATGCGCGCCGTCCCGGCTCGGAATCCGCCGGGAAGAGGCTCCGGTACGTGCGCCGGGTGCTTCGCAGGGTCTTCAATCAGGGGTCGCCGCCCCAAGACCGATAGGAGATTCGATGGGAACCACCGAGACGACGCCGACCGTCACCGACTTCAAGGTCGCCGACCTCGCCCTGGCTGGGCTCGGTCGCAAGGAGATCGAGCTCGCCGAGCACGAGATGCCCGGCCTGATGGCGACCCGCGCCGAGTTCGCCGCCGCGCAGCCGCTGGCCGGCGCCCGGATCACCGGCTCGCTGCACATGACCGTGCAGACCGCCGTCCTGATCGAGACCCTGACCGCACTCGGGGCCGAAGTCCGCTGG
>CAZXKG010000037.1:0-22943 GCA_964641695.1 uncultured Conexibacter sp. | reverse complement strand
GGCGCGGAGGCCGAGATCGACCCGATCGGGAACGTCGTCATCGATCTCGCGCGGCTCCTCGAAACAGGGGATTCGGCAGGGGAGTCGGCGACACAGACCACGGCGGGCGCGTGAGCGGCCGGTCGACGAGAGCGAGAGGAGAGCGACGATGAGTCAGACCGAGACCGAGGCCGCCGAGACCGAGGAGATCCCGGAGCAGATCAACTGGGACGGGCGCACCTACCCCTACGTGCCGCCCGCCGAGCTCGACATCGACCCGCGGCTGAAGCTGCATGGCACCGTCGACGAGACGGTCGATCCGATCACCCACGAGGTGCTTCGCCACGCGCTCTGGAACATCAACGTCGAGCACGGGCAGTCGATCGTCCGCGTCTCGGGGTCGCCGAGCTGCGCCTACGGACACGACTTCAACCCCGCGATCCTCGACGAGCACGGCGGCTTCGTGTTCTTCGGCAAGTACAACCTCTTCCTCGCCGTGCCCAGCGGGTTCACGGTCAAGTGGATCCTCGAGAACCGCGCCGAGGATCCCGGGATCCAGGAGGGGGACATCTACTTCAGCAACGACCCCTGGGTCGGCGCCGTCCATCAGCCGGACATGATCCTCGCCGCCCCCGTGTTCATCGACGGCGAGCTCTTCTGCTGGGTCGCCAACACCCTCCACACCTGGGACCTCGGCGGCACCGCGCCGGGCGGCTTCAACCCGATGGCCGAGGACCTCTACTGGGAGGCGCCCTGCGTGCCGCCGGTCAAGCTGGTCGAGGCCGGCAAGGTCCGCCCAGACATCCAGCAGGCGCTCGTCAACAACTCGCGGCTGCCGCACCTGGTCAACCTCGACATCCGCTCGCAGATCACCGGTTGCGAGGTGGCGCGCGACCGCATCGTCAAGCTCGTCAAGCGTTACGGCGCCTCGACGGTGAAGGCCTCGATGCGGAAGATCCAGGACGACTCCGAGGACGCGTTCACGAGTCGGCTGGAGACGATCCCCGACGGGACCTGGACCGAGGAGCAGTGGCTCGAGGTCAAGCTGCCGGGCGATCGCGGCGTCTACCGCAACCGCCTGTCGTTGACCAAGAAGGGCGACCAGCTGATCTTCTCCAACGCGGGATCCGACCCGCAGGCGGGCACGGTGAACACCACCTTCGGCTCGTGGGCAGGCGGGATCTTCGCGATGCTCGCCTCGCTCACGCTGTTCGACCAGATGCTGGCGATCGAGGGCGCGCTGAGGCACTGCGTCTTCGACGCGACCCCGGGAACGGTGTCGTGCGCGACCAGGCCCGCGGCGATCTCGGGCGGCCCGCCGACGGCGGTGATCGGCACCGTCGGGCTCTCCGGCGTGGTGATCTCGAAGATGCTCTCGGGCTCGACCGACCCGGCGACGCGCGAGGAGGTGATGAGCACGATGGGAGTGCTCGGCTTCCCGATCAACACCGTCACCGGGATCGACCAGCGTGGCGAGCCGTATGCGTCCTTCCTCAACGATCCCGTAGGTGCGGCGTTGCCGGCGATGTCCTGGCGAGATGGCCAGGACACGGGCGGCTACCCGTGGGACCTCGAGTCGACGATCCCCAACGTCGAGGACAACGAGCTCTTCTACCCGGTGCTGTATCTGTGGCGGCGGGAGATCGCGGGCTCCGGCGGCGCCGGCAAGTTCCGCGGCGGCAACGGCTGCGAGGCCGGGCTGATCACCCACAAGACCGACCAGGTCAACTGGGTCACGGTCGCCTCCCAGGTCGCTGTTCCCGGCCCCGGGTTGTTCGGTGGGTATCCCTCCTCGACCAACAAGTACCAGCTGATCAAGGACGCGGGCTGGGACGACTACGTCAAGCGCACCGGCAGCACCCCGCTGCAGGTCGAGGACTTCGGCGGTGAGGCCGAGTGGGTCGGGCCGAAGACGTTCGACAAGGTGACCAAGGGCAGCGACGTGTGGGTCTTCAGCTGGTCGGGAGCGGCCGGCTACGGCGATCCGATCGAGCGCGATCCGGCGATGGTCCTCGACGACGTCACCGACGGGCGGGTCGAGCAGGAGTGGGCCGAGCAGGTCTACGGAGTCGTGCTCGGCGGGGAGGGATATGACCGCGTCGTCGACGAGGACGCGACCGTCGCGAGGCGGCAGGCGATCGTCGACGAGCGCCTCGCCGAGGGCAAGCCCTGGGAGGGCGAGCTCGACGAGGGCGAGGGCGGGAACCCGCCCGACGGCCGCGTCAGCGAGTACGTCTCGGTCGTCGACGGCGAGCTGGTCGCCGACGGCGTCTCGCTCGGTCCGGCGAGCGGCAACTACAAGCTTGGCGCGCTGATCCGCGACCTGCCCCTGAGCGAGGCCAACCCGGAGGTCCGCGACGCGGCCCTCTACGTCGACAACGCGATCGGGTTCCGGCAGATCATCTGCCCGGAGACGGGCCGCCTGCTGCAGACCGAGGTCGTCGTCGACGGCGCCCCGCCGCGCTGGGACATGAGGCCCGGCGCCGCCTGAGCGGGATCTGAGTCGCTCGGCCGATGCACCGGGGCCGATGCGCCGCACGAATGTCACCCTCGCTGTGAGCCCTCCCGCGAGGGCGACGTTTCCCGTCACTACGAACGCAAACGTGACTTTCGTGCGTGAGCCCGGATCGAGAGCGACGTTTCCGTTGCGCCCGGTCGCGGTCTAGATGGTTGATCCCAAATGACGTGCTTCCGGGGACGCGCACGACCCAGCCGGGCGCCGCACGCACCCGCAGGGCGTAGTGGTGCTACGGACAAGGGTGCGAGTGGTGATCCGGCGATCGAACGACGAAGTGGGCGTGCGCGTCATCCGGGGGTGCGGGAACTTGGAATCAACCGTCTAGGGTCTGAGCGGATGGACGTCGTCGTGATCGGCTCCGGGCGCATGGGCTCGCAGATCGCCTGCGAGTACGCGCTCGGCGGGCACTCGGTGAGGGTGCTGGCTCGCGAGCAGTCGCGCGCCCGGTCCGCCTTGGACGACGCGCTGGCCGCCGCCAGGTCGTTCGGCGTCGCGGCCGAGGCAGAGGTCACCGAGGCTGCCCGCCGGCTCGAGGTCGGCGGGCTCCGTGAGCTTGACTCCGTGCCGGCCGAGGCGGGCTTGATCGTCGAGTCGATCGCCGAGGACCTGGTGGTCAAGGCCGAGGTGCTCGGAGCGCTGGCGGGGGAGCTGCCCGAGGCGACGATCGCGACCAACACCTCGTCGCTGTCGATCGACGCGATCGGGGAGGCGGTCGGCGCTCCCGAGCGCACGCTCGGGGCCCACTACTGGAACCCGCCGCTGCTGATGCGGCTGGTCGAGCTCAACATCGGCCCGCGCACCGACCCGGCACGGGTCGACGAGATGGAGGCGGTCCTGAAGGGTCTCGGCAAGGAGCCGGTCCGGGTCGAGAAGGACGTTCCCGGCTTCGCCTGGAACCGGCTCCAGTTCGCGCTGCTGCGCGAGGCGCTGTGGCTGGTCGAGCAGGGCGTGGCGACGCCGGAGACGGTCGACCTGATCGTCCGCGACGGCCTCGCCCGCCGCTGGACCCAGACGGGCCCGTTCGAGACCGCCGCGCTCGGCGGGGGAGCCACCTTCGCGGCTGTGGCGGCGAACCTCTTCGGCGAGCTCTCCGCTGCGACCACGGCCGAAGGCCTCGAGTCGACGCTGCCCGCCGCCGACGATCCCGCCCTCGCCGAGTTGCGCGCCCGCCGCGATCGGTTCCTCGCCGAGGCGCTCCGCCGCGATCGATCGGACCAGTCCTAGTCGGACACGTTCCCGGGGCTACTTGCAGGTGACTACCCCGGCGGAGAAGACCTTGCCCCGAATCGGCTGGAGCTGGGAGGACGCCGGCCTCGGCGCGGCTTACGCGCTTCCGGCAGCGATAGTCGGGCTCCACGATCCGACCCAGGGCATCGCGCTCTCCATAGGCGTCCTGCCGGCGGCGATCGTCGGCCTCGCGCCGCGGCGGAAGGGGCGGCTCGCGGTCGTCGCGCTCGGCGTCCTCACCGGCCTTCCGATGTTCCTGGGCGGCGCGCTCGCTCAGGCTCCCGTCCTCGCGGTCGCGGCGATCGCCGCCTTGGCGATCGCCGCCGTCGCCTTCGCGCGGCGCTCTCCGATCGGCGGCATCGCGATGGTCCTCTCGCTGCCGATGGTCGGCGTCGGCCTCAGCTACGACGATCTCGGCGAGGCCGCCGGGCTCGGCGCGTTGATGGTGGCCGGCTCGACCTTCGCGTGCCTGATCTCGATGTTGTGGCCGGAGCGCCCGGACGCGGGCAGAAGCCGTCCTCCGGCCGCGTCGCCTCCCCTCGGTTATGGAGTCCGGCTCGGCGCCGCCGGGGCGAGCGCGGCCGCGATCGGCTTCCTCCTCGACCTCGACCACGTCGGCTGGGCGACCGCGGCGGCGCTTCTGGTCATGCGACCGGTGGCGGAGATGCAGAAGCTGCGAAGCGTCGGCCGGATCGCCGCCGTCGTGGTCGGAGCGCTCTCGGCCGTGCTGCTGCTGCACCTCGACCCCGCGAACGCCGTTCTTGCGCTGGCGATCCTCGCCACGATCGCCGGGGCGGCGGCGACCCACGGCAGCCGCTGGTACGTGACGCCGGCGTTCACGACCTTCCTGGTCTTGCTTCTCCTGCTCAACGGCAATCCCGAGGAGACCGCGACGCGGTTTGGAGAGCGAACGCTGGAGACGCTCCTCGGCGTGGGACTCGCCTACCTGTTCGGGTTGCTGCTGCCGGCCGTGTTGACGTCCACGCGCGACGGCGTGCATCGCAAGCAGTGACTGGGGCTCAAGATGTATGGATAAAGCTAGTTTCGGATCTATATAATCGAGGCTGGTTGTAAGCATCTGATCGCCCGCAGGTAGGTCTCGTGGCAGTAGACGTTCACCGCACAACTATCGACATCGATGTCTCCGCGTTCGAGCGGGCGCGTCAGCTTCTCGGTACCCGCGGGTATCGCGACACGATCAACGGGGCGCTTCGCGAGGTCGAGCGGATGGAGCGGCTTCGTCATGCTGCCGATCTGGTTCGCCGCGGAGGCCTGGACGTAGTTTCGCCCGAGGATCTGGACGAGCTCCGCAAGCCGAGGCACGAGCCGTCCTGAAGCGGTACCTCGCTGACACATCGATTTGGGCTTGGGCGGCGAAGGGGCAGCGCCCAGATATCCGGGGGAAGCTTGCCGGAAGGATCGAACGCGGCGAGATCGCGACGTGCGTTCCCGTGATCCTCGAGGTCATGCATCGTCCACGGAACGGCTCTGCATACGACGAGCTCTACGAGCATCTCTTCGCCTGCATCCAGCGCCTTCCCTTCGGCGATGACGTTGCGGAGCGGGCGCTTCTCGTGCAGCGAGAGCTCGCCCAGGGCACCCACGGAAATCACTTGCGCCCTGCCTCCGACTACCTGATCGCGGCGGTAGCCGAGCTCGCCGACGAGGAGATCGTGCTCTGGGCCTTCGACCGGGACATGCGCATCATCGCCGAGCACACCGGCCAGCCGTTCGAGGAGGAGCTGGCGAAGGCCACGGGTTAGCCACGCGGGGAATCCGTCGCGAGGGTGGGATGGTGCACGCGCGTCGTTTGGCCTCCTCACACAGGGAAGAAGGCGTCAGGCGCGGGGGACTACCGCGTCCGCGTCCCAGGGGGCGAGGGTCTCGCCGCGGCGGTGGTAGTACTCGGGTAGGTCGTCGACCATGTCCCAGGTGGCGGCGAGGCGGCCGGTGCCGATGAACATGCCGATCGCGAGGCCGAGCTCGACGATCTGGCCCTCGTCGAAGTACTCGCGCAATCCCTCGTACGTCTCGTCGTCGATCGCGAGGTGGTTGTTGGCCATCAGGTCGGCGTAGGCGAGCGCGGTGCGCTCCGCGTCCGTCAGGTCCTCGGCCTCCTCGGGCTTCTCGAGCGAGCAGACCAGATCCTCGTCGACTCCCGCTTCCTTCCCGGGCTCGTAGCGCAGCGCCATGCAGCTCCGGCACTGGTTGTGGAACGCGACCCTGAGCCTGACCAGCTCGACCAGCCGCGGTGACAGGGTGTTCTCGAACAGGACCTTCGACGTGAAGTCGGCGAAGGCCTTGGCGAGCTCGGGTCGATGCGAGTAGATCTGCAGGACCAGGGGCGCTTCCGCCCCGAACATCGGCTCGTACATCTCCGGCGGTGCAGGCTTGACGCGTGCCATCTCTATCTCCTCTCCGCACCCGACCAGCGCGGTGCGTGGTTGCTCCCAAACGGGGATTCTACCGATCGGTAGATAGGTGCTCGAGCGGCTGATCGGCTCGGGGGCTGGGGGTGGGTCGCTCAGGTGCTGTAGGGCGGCACCCTGAGCGACCCACCCCCTGGGCTTCTCCGCACGGGCGGCCCTGCGAAGCCGCCTGAGATCTGGAGCTCCGTCCTACTTCTCGGCTTCGGTCAGCTCGATCAGGGTGCCGTGGTGGATCGCGCCGGCGGCGAAGGCCGACGCGCGGCCGCGGCCCTTGCCGGTGATCGGATCGCCGGCGCCCTCGTCGCCGATCGCGATCGCGGTGGCGACCGGGTCGTCGGTGGCGAAGCAGACGTGATGCACGCCCTCGCCGTTGGCCTCCAGCGCGTCGGCGATCGGGGAGGGGCCGGTCGGCTCGATCAGCTGGATCGCGGCGTTGCCGGCATCGACGTAGGTGAGCCGCACCGGAGGCGCCTCGAACGCCTCCTCGGCGACGATCGGCAGGCCGAGGCGGTCGCGGTAGTAGCCCAGCGCCTCGTCGGTCGAGCGGACGAGGATCGCGATGTGGTCGATCCCCCGAAGCGAGGTGTTAGGTGAGGTGTCGGGCGAGGTGTCGGTCATCAGCTCTCTCCTTGCTTTCCCTGATCCGTACGTCTGGAGAGCAGCCTGCGCGCCATCCCGAAGTGCACCGACTCGACCATCCAGCCTTCGTGGGTCGTGTAGCCGAGACCCTCGGCCTCGGCCCGTTCGGCGGCCTCGACCACGCCCTCGGCGAACGCCGCCTGGGCCGGGGAGGGGGCTCGTGCCTCCTCGACCGCTGCGACCGCGGCGGGGCTGCCGATCACCATGCCGTCGTAGCCGAGCTTGAACAGGCGCCGCATCTCGGCGACCAGGCGCTCGCGGTCGCCGTGGGGCGCCCAGGGCCCGATCAGCGCCTGCATGCCGCGGGCGGCGGTGGCGACGATCAGGCGGGCGTTCGTCCACTCGAGGACCGCCGACGGCTCGAAGCCGCGCTCGCCGATCGCCTCACAGCCGACGCTCAGCGAGTAGTCGGCCTGCCCGAAGACGATCCCCTCGACCCGCGGCGTGCAGTCGAGGATCGACTCCAGGCGTTCGACCGCGGCGGCGGTCTCGACCACCGGGTGGAGCTTGCGGCTGCCGGGCTCCAAGCCCTTGCGCGACTCCGCCTCGCTCAGCGCCTCGTCGTAGCGCAGGATCTGCCCCGCGTCGGTGATCTGGGGAAGCATGTAGTCGGTGGCGACGTCGACCGTGGCCTCGATGTCGTCCCGCCACCACTCGCTTTCGAGGGCGTTGATCCGGACCAGGACGTGGCGGCCGCGGTGGCGGTCGGCGGCGAGGAAGTCGTGGATCGCCTTGCGGGCCGCGGCCTTGCGGTCGCGGTGGACGCCGTCCTCCAGATCGAGCTCGAGGGCCGCGGCGTCGCTGTCGGCGGCGGCGTCCATCAACGCCTGCTGGTCTCCCGGCGCGAACAGGTAGTGCGGCCGCTCCGGCTTGGCGTTCGGGTCGAACGAGTCCATCTCAGCTCCTCGGGATCAGCGGCAGCACGAGATGCGAGGGGTGCGCAGCGTCGTGGAAGATCGTCTGCTCGGCGGTCCGGGTCTCGGTGTCGGTGCCGAAGTCCTTGCCGGTGTTCGGGTTGCGGTCGTAGCGCGGGAAGTTGCTCGAGGTGACGTCGACCCGGAAGCGATGGCCCGCCATGAACAGGTGGCTGGTCGCCCAGAGGTCGATCTCGTACTCGTAGACCTCGCCGGGCTCGATCGGGCTCGGCTCGTAGTGGGATTCGCGGAAGCGGGCGCGGACGATCCCCTCGGCGACGTTGTGCGCGTAGCCGTCCGGCCGCACGTCGATCAGCTTCACGGCGAAGTCGGTGTCGGGGGCGGAGGAGGCTGCGAACAGCTTCATCTTCAGCGGGCCGGTCACCTCGACGTCCTCGGTCAGCTCCTCGCCGGTGTAGACGAGCACGTCGTCGCGAGCCTCGAGCTCGCGCTGGTCGAAGACGCCGCCCTCCAGAGTCAGCGACATCAGCGTCGTCCCACCGCGGGTCGGGACCGGGTCCTCGGGGTCGTAGACGTAGGAGTCCGATCCCTCGTCCTGCTCCGGGGCATCCAGCGAGAGTCCGCCGTCGCCACGCCCGTCGCCACGCAAGTAGAGCGGCGTGTACTGGGTCCGCGCCAGCGGCCACTCCTGCTCGTCCCGCCACACGTTCTCGCCCATGACGAAGATCCGCACCGGGGGCTCGTCGAGGATGCCGGTGTCGATCCCCTTGAGGAAGTGGTCGTACCAGCGGAGCTGGATCCGGTGCAGCTCGATCAGCGCCTCGGGGCCGAAGTCGACGTCGCCGGTGCCCCCGGACGTCGGGTGGCAGAAGGGGATGTGCGCCCACGGGCCCATGATCAGCCGCTGTGCGCCGGGCGCCTTGCCGCTCAGCCCCTCGTACATGCGCAGGGTGTCGGCCTGGAAGACGTCGTACCAGGAGCCGACGTGCAGCATCGGCACCTCGGCCGCGAGCAGATGGTCGCGCGAGTCGAGCCCTTCCCAGTAGGGCCCGTCGGTCGGGTTGTCGAGCCAGTCGGCCAGGTAGGGGGCGCCGTCGGCGAGCCGCTCGGCCCAGTCGCGGATCGGCAGGTGCCGGTACTGCTCGTCGGTGAGCGGCGAGAAGCGGACCTCGGGGTCGAGCAGCCAGGAGTCGAGCTCCTCCTCCTGCTCCTCGAGCAGCCCCTTGCGCTCCAAGGTGTCGCGGGCCAGCCCGGTGAGGTAGGCGAGCATCCAGCCGAGCTCGAAGACGCCGCGGCGGTAGACGCAGTTCTCGAAGTAGCGGACCGGGCCGGAGACGGGGCTGGCGGCGAGCAGCTTCTCCGGCCGCTCGCCGGCGGCGAGGTACTGGGTGAGCCCCTGGTAGGACTGGCCGACCATCGCCACCTTGCCATCGCCCCACGGCAGCGTCGAGCACCACTCGACCGAGTCGGCGCCGTCCTCGGGGTCATCGGCGAAGGGGTCGAAGTCACCTTCGGAGGCGTGCCTCCCGCGCGTGTCCTGGGCGACGACGACGTAGCCACGTTGAGGGAAGAAGTGGGTCTCGGAGACGTGTGTGGCCGGCAGCCCGTCGGGGGTGAAGCGCACATCCTTGTCGTAGGCGGTGCGCAGCAGCAGGACGGGGTACTTCTCGTCGGTGTCGGGGCGGAAGACGTCGGAGTAGAGGGTCACCCCGTCCCGGGTCTTCATCGGCACGTTCTTCTCGACGGCGACGGGAAGCAGCTCTCCTTCGTCGCGGATCTCCTCTCCCAGGGACATCCCCGCGAGCATACCGAACGGTAGGCAGGTCGGCGGTAGGCCGTGGGCGGGCAAGCCGCCTACGCGTGGTCACCCTTATCGGTCTGGCGTATCGATAACGACGACCAGGCTGCCGGGCCCCCGGGAGGGTCGGAGCACATCCCGACCGTTTGGTATGTTGGCCGCATGGAGGAGAACCGGTGAGCGCGCCCGAGCGCCTGTCGCGCGACGAGCTGATCGAGGCGCTCGAGGTCGCGGATCTGCCGGTGATGCTGATGGTGCTCGTCCACCTGACCGGCGACCGGCGCTGGATCGAGCCGCCGTTCACGCCGCAGCGCGACAGCCACGTCTTCGCCGCCGAGGACGGCGGGCTGGACCCCGCGGCGCAGGAGGCGATCCGGGCGGCCGCGCTCGAGTTGCTCTCCGGCCCCTTCGACCCCGCCGGGGCGGAGGTCGACGACGCGCTGCTCGCGGAGATGATGTCGGTCTGCGTGGGCGAGCCCGTCGGTCCCGACTACGTCGAGATGCTCGCCGAGCAGATCCGCCTGCGCCCGCGCTCCGCCGCGCAGCCGCCCGCCCCTGACCTTGCCGCCGAGCTCGACGTCGTCGTGATCGGCGCGGGCCTGGCGGGGGTCGGGATGGCGATCGAGCTGGAGCGCCTCGGGGTTCCCTTCACGGTCCTCGAGCAGGAGTCGCATCCGGGCGGGACCTGGTACCGCAACACCTACCCCGGCTGTGGCGTCGACACCCCCAACCACTTCTACTCGTTCTCGTTCGACCCGCCCGCCGACTGGAGCTCCTACTTCTCCAAGCAGCCCGAGGTTCTCGGCTACATCGAGCGGACGATCGAGCGGCACGGGATCGGGCCCCGGATCCGCTGTGGGGTCGAGGTGCTCACCGCCTCCTGGGACCAGGAGGCGCAGCGCTGGTCGACCACGATCGAGGTCGACGGCGAGCGCCAGGTCATCTCCTCACGGGTGTTGGTCTCCGCCGTCGGTCACCTCAGCTTCCCGAAGATCCCCGCGATCGAGGGGATCGAGGACTTCGGCGGCGAGATCTTCCACACCGCGCAGTGGCGCGACGACGTCGATCTCGCCGGCCGCGACGTTGCCGTGGTCGGGACGGGAGCGAGCGCGATGCAGGCCGCCCCCACGATCGCCGGAACGGCCGGGTCGCTGACGATCTACCAGCGCTCGCCGCAGTGGGTGATGCCCATTCCCGAGTACGAGCGCGCCGTCCCCGAGGCCAAGCGTCGGCTGCTGAACGAGGTTCCGTTCTACGCCGCGTGGTACCGGTTCAGCCTCTTCTGGCGCTACGCCGACGGCTTGCACCGGACGCTGTTCGTCGATCCTGAGTGGCCGCATCCCGAGCGCTCGATCAACCGCCGCAACGAGCGCCACCGCACCGACATGACCGCGTTCATCGAGGGCGAGCTCGAGGGTCGCCCCGACCTGCTCGAGAAGTGCATCCCCTCCTACCCGCCGTACGGGAAGCGGATGTTGGTCGACGCCGGCTGGTTCGCGACGCTGAAGCGTCCTGGGGTCGAGCTCGTCGCTGACGGGATCGCACGCTTCACGCCGACGGGCATCGAGGCCGAAGACGGCAGCGAGAGGCCGTGCGAGGTGGCGATCATGGCGACCGGGTTCGAGACGACCCGGCTGATCCACCCGATCGAGGTCAGGGGGCGCGAGGGGATCACCCTCGACGAGTTCTGGCAAGGCGACGAGCTCGGCGCCTACCTGGGGATGGCGGTTCCCTCCTTCCCGAACTTCTTCATCATGCTCGGGCCGCACTCGGGCCTCGCTCACGGCGGCAGCGCGATCTTCCAGGTCGAGTGCCAGGCGCGCTACATCGGCCGCTGCATCGCGGCGATGCTGGAGCGGGGTATCGGAACGATCGAGTGCCGCCTCGATCGCTACGCCGATTACGAGGCGCGCGTGGACGAGGCTCATTCGCGGATGGTCTTCTCCCATCCGGGGATGAACAACTGGTACAAGAACTCGCGCGGCCGCGTGGTCGTCCCGTCTCCCTGGCGCCTCGTCGACTACTGGTGGATGACCCGGGATCTCGATCTCGGCGACTACGCGACCGAGCCCCTGCGTGGAGCCGGGGTCGCGACGTGAAGGATCTCGACCCCTCGAAGCTGCTCGCCCTGCCCGGCAAGGTCGCGATCGTCACCGGCGCCAGCTCGGGCCTCGGCGAGCGCTTCGCCCTGCTCCTCGAGGCGGCAGGCGCGACGGTGGTGGCGGTAGCGCGGCGCCGGGACCGGCTCGAGGATCTCGCCGCGAGGTCGGGAGGAGGGATCGTCCCGCACGCCGTCGACCTCGCCGACCCCGATCAGATCGAGCGGTTGGTCGGCTCGGTGCTTGCCGACAACGGGCGCGTCGACATCGTCGTCAACAACGCGGGGACCGGCGATGACCCCACGACGGCTGGTGCCCTGAGCACTCCAGCCGATGACTTCGACCGGGTTCTCGGGGTCAACCTCAGGGCCGCGTACCTGCTCAGCCGTCACGCGGGCAAGGCGATGTGCGAGGCGGGCGGGGGATCGATCGTCAACGTCTCCTCGGTGCTCGGCCTGCGCGGGTCCGAGGTGATCGACCAGCCCGCCTACTCTGCCTCGAAGGGCGGGCTGATCAGCCTCACCAGGGCGCTGGCCGGCCGCCTGGGACGCGACGGGGTCCGGGTCAACGCGATCGCCCCAGGCTGGTTCCCCACCGACCTCTCGCGCGAGCTCTTCGCCGACGAGCGGGCGCTCCGCTGGGTGGTGCGCCGGACGCCGCTGGGAAGGACGGGGGGAGAGGGCGACCTCGACGGCGCGCTGCTGCTGCTCGCCGGCGACGCGGGCAGCTTCATCACCGGGCAGGTGCTGGCGGTCGATGGAGGCTGGAGTGCCGTCTGAGGGCGATCCCGCGGTGCGGCGCCGTGCCAGGGAGTTCGCCGAGCGCCGGTTGGCGCCGAACCTGGAGGAGTGGGACCAGCCGGACGCGCTGCCGGTGCGCGAGCTGGTCGCGGAGATGGGGGAGCTCGGTCTGCTCGGACTCGGCGTGCCCGCCTCCGCGGGTGGCAGCGGCGGCAGCCGGCTCGATCTCTGCGTCGTGGTCGAGGAGCTGTACCGCCAGTGCCCGGCGCTCGCCGCGAGCGCCTACATCGGGATCCTGGCCGCCGCCGATCTGCCTGCCGGCGTCGGTCGGGGCGCGGTCGGGGAGAGCGCCCCGGAAGACCTCGAACGGCTTACCACCTCGATCCTGGCCGGCGAGACGATCGCCGCGCTCGCGATCACCGAGGAGGGCGCCGGCTCCGACGTGGCGGCGATCGAGACGACCGCGGTGCGCTCGGGGCGGGGGTGGACGTTGAGCGGGAGCAAGCGCTGGATCCTCAACGCGGGGGTCGCCGACGTGATCCTGATCCTGGCTCGGACGACGACGACGAGCGAGGGGCGTCCCCGCTTCGGTCTGTTCGCGGTCCCCGCCGGGACCGCCGGGCTCGAGGTGACCGCGGCCCCGGAGACGGTCTCGTGGCGGGGCGCGACGGTGGGCGAGCTCTTCCTCGACGACTGCGAGCTGCCCGAGGAGGCGGCGGTCGGAGATCCCGAAGACGGCCTCTCCCTCGTGCTCGCCGGGTTCGACCTCGAGCGGATCACCCTGGCCTGCGGCGCCGTCGGGCTGGCGAGCGCGTCGCTGGAGGCGATCAGGGAGCGGGCCGGCTCCCGGATCCAGTTCGGCCGGCCGATCGGCGCCCACCAAAGCGTCCGGTTCGGGATCGCCCGAGCGGCGGCTGAGATCGAGGCGGCGCGGCGACTCGCCTACGCGGCTGCGGCCGAGCTCGATCGCGGCGGGGAGGCGACGGAGCTCGCATCGATGGCGAAGCTGCTCGCCACCGAGACGGCGCAGCGCGTGACGCAGGAGGCCGTCCATCTGCACGGGGCCGAGGGCCTCGTCGCCGAGGGCGCGGTCGCCCGGCGGCAGCGCGACGCGCTGATCATGACGATCGGGGGTGGGACCTCGGAGATGCAGCTCGAGATCATCGCCCGCTGCCTTGGACTTCCCCACGGGGACGAGGAGCGGGAGCGAGCGTGATCGTCCGCGACTGGCACCAGCTAGCGTTCTACCCACCGGTTGGTTAGGAGAGTTGGCTCGTCCATGTCAGTAGCGCAGCGTGAGGATCAGGGTTCCCGGGGCTCGGCGCCGCCGGGACCGGGTCGGGTATCGGCGGACGAGGGCGGCCTGCTCACCGGCATCGAGGCGATCGCGAGCCTGCTGCAGCTTCAGCAGCGGGTCGACGCCGAGCGCGGGCTTCGGGTCGGTGGCGTCGTCTCCGGGTATCCCGGCTCCCCGCTCGGCGGCGTCGACCTGGCGCTCCATCGCCGGGAGGCGGAGCTGCGCGAGGCGGGGATCGAGCACGTCCCCGGCCTCAACGAGGAGCTCGCGGCCGCGGTGGTCTGGGGCAGCCAGCAACGGCACCTGATGGACACCGACCGGGTCGACGGCGTGGTCGGCCTCTGGTACGGGAAGTCGCCGGGCATCGACCGCTCCGGCGACGTGCTCAAACACGCCAACTCGATGGGCACGGCGGAGAACGGCGGCGTGCTCGTCGTCGTCGGCGACGATCCCGGCGCGAAGTCCTCGAGCATCCCCAACGACACCCGCGGCGCGTTCTTCGACGCCCAGATCCCGGTCCTCGTGCCCTCCACGGTCGAGGAGATCGTCACCCTCGGCCTGCATGGGATCGCGCTGTCGCGGTTCAGCGGGCTCTGGTGCGGCCTCAAGGTCCTCACAGACCTCGCCGACGGGCTCGTCGCCACCGATGTCGACGAGCTGATCCCGAAGCCCGTCCTGCCCGAGGTTCTGGTCGACGGCGAGCGCTGGGAGCACCGCCAGATGGGCACGCTCTCGAACGTGGTCAGCGTCGACCAGGAGCACGAGATCCTCAACGGCAGGCTCGAGGCGGTGCGTCGCTACGTCGCCGCCAACGGACTCAACCGGGTGACGGTGGAGGCGCCGGGCGCGAAGCACGGGATCGTCGCCTCCGGCCGCGCCCACGCTGACCTGCTCGAAGCACTGGGCGGGCTCGGCCTGGACTCCACGGCCGCCTTGGCGGATGCCGGCATTCGCGTCCTCGAGGTCCGGGCTCCCTACCCGCTGGAGCCGAACACGGTCCGCGACTTCGCGGCGGGACTGGAGGAGATCCTCGTGGTCGAGGAGAAGCGGGAGCTGCTCGAGACGCTCGTCCGCGACGCCCTCTACGGCGGCCCGCATCGCCCGCAGGTGCTGGGCAAGCGTGACGGCGGCGGCCGGACGCTGATCCCCTCCGAGGGCGATCTCACCACCGATCGGCTGGTGGCGGCGCTCCATCCCTACCTCTCGGCCCAGGGGATCGCGACGCGGGAGCGAGCCCAGCTCGCCGCCTCCCCGGGCAGACCAGTCGAGCTGCCGCTCGCCGCGGCCGTGCCCCGCCCTCGCGTCCCGGCCTTCTGCAGCGGCTGCCCGCACAACCGGTCGACCGCCTCGGCTCCCGACGGCGCGCTGATCGGCGGCGGCGTCGGCTGTCACGCGATCGTCTACCTGGAGGATCGCCACGCCGACGACACGGTCCTGCCGCTGACGCCGATGGGAGCCGAGGGCGTGCCCTGGATCGGCACCGCGCCGTTCGCCCGCGCCGACCATCTCTTCCAGAACCTCGGGGACGGGACCTTCAACCACTCCGGGACGCTCGCGGTTCGGGCGAGCGTCGCCGCCGGCGTCGACATCACCTTCAAGCTGCTCTACAACTCCGCGGTCGCGATGACCGGCGGCCAGGACGTCGCCGGGGACTCGGGCGTGCCGGCGCTGAGCAGGGAGCTCGAGGCGCTCGGGGTCGTACGGACGATCGTCGTCGCCGACGATCCCAAGCGGTACCGATGGCGGCGGTGGCGCCGCGGGCTTGCTCGCGGCGTCGAGGTTCGCGGCCGCGAGCGGCTGGCGGAGACGGAGTCCGAGCTGGCGCAGATCTCCGGGGTCACCGTGCTCCTCTACGACCAGCGCTGCGCGGCGGAGGCCCGGCGGCTATGGAAGCGTGGCCGGATCGCTGAGCCGCGCACCCGGGCGGTCATCAACAAGGCCGTCTGCGAGGGTTGCGGCGACTGCCAGAAGAAGAGCAACTGCCTCTCGGTCGTCCCCGTGGATACCCTGCTGGGCCGCAAGACCGAGATCCACCAGCCGTCCTGCAACCACGACCTCACCTGCCTGGAGGGGGACTGCCCGTCGTTCGTCACGGTGGTCGAGCCGGCGGCAGCCGAGGGATCGAAGCCCAAGCCCGCCGCCGCCGACTCTTGGCCGGAGCCGCCCGAGGATCTTCCCGAGCGCCGTGAGCCGGCCGCCGCCGATCGCTTCTCCCTTTTCCTGACCGGAATCGGGGGTACCGGCGTGGTCACCGCCAGCAGGCTGCTCGCCGACGCGGCGCGACGGGACGGCTGGCAGGTGCGGGCGATGGATCAGACCGGGCTGAGTCAGAAGGCCGGGGCGGTGACGTCCCACGTCCGCGCCGGGCGGGAGTCGCTGCCGCCGACCAACAGCGTCAGCGCGGGAGGGGCGGATGTGCTGCTCGCGTTCGATCCGCTGACCGCGGTTCAGCCCGCGAACCTGGCGCGGCTGGATCCCGAGCGGACGGCGGCGCTCGTCGTCACCGAGGCCTCGCCGACGATCACCACGATCACCGATCCCTTTGCGGTCCCCGCCGACGTCGGGGCTATGAGCGCGACGATCGCGGGCCGTGCGCGAGCGGTCGAGAACTTCGACGCCGACGGCTTCAGCGCCGAGCTCTTCGACGACCACATGCCGGCGAACGTGCTCTCGATCGGGGCCGCCTGGCAGGCCGGGTTCCTGCCGATCTCCGCCGAGGCGATCGAGGCGGCGATCTCCTCCGGGCGCGCGCCCGAGCGCAACCTCGCCGCCTTCCGCTGGGGCCGCGCCCTCTGGGCGGCGCCCGACCTGGCCGCGCAGATCGCCCGCCCCACGGAGCCGTTCATGGTCGCCGGCCACGGCGAGCGGGCCCAGCGGGTCGGTGGCACCCTGCTCGCCGAAGCGGACCTCCAGGCCGCCACCCGTGAGGCCGCCGCCTGGCGGGTGGCCGATCTCGTCGAGTACCAGGACTCGCGCCTGGCGCGTCGCTACCTCGGCGTCGTCTCGGCGGCGGCCGCGGCGGAGCGTGCCGCGGGCGTCGATTCGGTCTTCTCGGTCGCGGTCGCCGAGGGGCTCTACAAGCTGATGGCCTACAAGGACGAGTACGAGGTCGCTCGGCTCCACCTCGACTCCGGGTTCCGCCGCGAGCTCGCCGCCGAGCATCCCGGGGCGCGGGTCAGCTTCAGGCTGCAGCCGCCGCTCTTCCGGGCGCTCGGCCTGAAGCGGAAGATCGGCATCCCGCCGCTGCTCGCGAGGCCGATGTTCCGCCTGCTGCGAGCCGGCCGGCGGCTCCGCGGAACCGCTTTCGACCCGTTCGGGTGGGCCCACGTGCGGCGGGTCGAGCGCGAGCTGGTCGAGGAGTACGTGGCCGAGGTCGCGGAGCTGGGCGAGCTGCTCGCGGCCACCCAGGCCCGCGGTGGGTCGGATCGCGATCCCGCCGAGTTTGCTGAGCGCTGCGCGGAGATCGCCGCCCTTCCGGACCTCGTCCGCGGCTACGAGGAGATCAAGCTCGACAACGTGGCCGACTACCGGCAGCGGCTGGCGGCGCTTCGGGAGGAGCTCTGATCGTGGCGCGGACCCACGTCAACGTCGCCGACGTCCGCGAGTCCGCCCGTCGCAAGCTGCCGCGGCTGGTCTTCGACTTCCTCGAGGGCGGCTCCGAGGACGAGCGCACGCTGGCCGCCAACGCCGAGGCCTTCGCCCGGATCCGGCTGCGCAGTCGGGTCTTCGCGGGGGTGGACGAGCGCAACAGCTCGACCACGGTGCTCGGCGACGAGCTCTCGATGCCGCTGATTCTCGGCCCCGCCGGCCTGGCGAAGCTCGCCCATCCCGAAGGCGAGGTCGCGCTTGCAAGGGCCGCGGGGGCGGCGGGGATCGTCGCCTGTCTCAGCGTCGCCTCGAGCAGCTCGATCGAGGAGGTGGCGCGAGCGGCGACGGGGCCGCTCTGGTTCCAGGCCTATCGCTGGCGCGACATGGACCTGGTCGGACGGCTGATCGACCGCGCCCGGGCCGCCGACTACACGGCGCTGATCGTCACCCTCGACGTGCCGGTGGTCGGACGCCGCGAGCGCGACATCCGCAACGGCTTCAGCGCCAGGCCCCGGTTGAGCCCCCGCAACCTGATCGACATCGGCCGGCGACCGCGGTGGCTGATCGACTACCTCAAGGGTCCCCCGATCACGTTCGGCAGCCTCGTCGACGAGGTCCAACTCGGCGACGGCGGCACCGCACCCGACGCCGGGACCGCACAGCTGGCGCAGTACGTCAACACCGAGCTCGCCTACCCGGCGGCGGCGTGGGAGGACGTGGCGAGGTTGCGGGAGCGCTGGCCGGGCAAGTTCGCGGTCAAGGGCGTGATGTGCGCCGAGGACGCCGAGCTGGCGGTCGAGGCCGGCGTCGACGGGATCGTCGTCTCCAACCACGGCGGCAGGCAGCTCGACTCGCTGCCCGGGACCGCCGAGGTGACCCGTGAGGTGGTCGAGGCGGTGGGTGGCCGGGCCGAGGTCATGGTCGACGGCGGAATCAGACGCGGGACCGACGTCCTCAAGTCGCTCGGCCTCGGCGCCCGCGCCGCGCTGATCGGCAGACCGTGGTGGTACGGCCTGGCGGCAGGGGGGCCTGCGGGAGTGCGCGAGGTGATCGAGCTCCTGCGGGGGGAGCTCGACACGGCGCAGGCGCTGGCCGGCTTGCGCAGCGTGCGAGAGGCGACTCCGGAGCAGCTCGCGGGGTTGATTCACGACCTGCCGTAGCGCCGTTCCGCGTCACCGGTCGACGATCAAAACGGTAGGGCTCCACGACAGCGAGCCCCCCTGGAAACGACGAGAGGTGTGAACTTCTTAACCAAGTTCACACCCTCTGCCTGATGGCGCCTGCGGCGCCGGCTTCGAACTCTCCGCTCCCGGTGATGAGGATCCTCTGCCGCGACGTCGACTTAGACGTGCGGTGAGGCTCTCCATCCCCAAAAGCCGGCGGCATCATAGACACGCTCGTCTATGAGGCGCAAGTACCAACCGATGCGGCCCGCAGCGAAGGTTCGATCAAAGATGGCGCGGAAGGTGAACACGACCGTCCACGATGAACGTGGATATCCGCTGGCTGCAGGGACCCTGAGCGACGCAGTCTGAATCTGGTTGGACCTCGGCCCCCCGCGCCCCCTCGCGCGCCGGACCCGTTCCCTCCAAGGGGCCGCTACTCCCACTCTCCCGCACGGCCACACACGCGTGCGGGAAGTTGATCGTCCCGTAGACCCTCACTGCTCAAGCCGTTTGAGCGCCCTCCGTGAACTTGGTTAAGAAGTTCGCCCCCCTCAAGTAGGCGACCAAAGACCGAGCAGGAGAGCGAGAACGTGTTGAACAAGGGCAAAGCAGCGAGTAACAGCAGGGGGTCAGCCGGCTCCTTCGTCGGCGTTCTGATCGCCGCTTTTCTGATCATCGCCGGCGGCATCGTTGCTGCCGGGACGGCATCCGCCGCCGAGCCGTGGGGCTTCGAGCAGGTAACGCCGCCGGTCAAGGGAGACGGCGCGCTCTCCTACGTCGACACGTTCCGATCGAGCGACGATGGCGACAGCTTCCTCTACACGACGCAGACACCGTTCTCGAGCGTCCCGACTGAATCGATCGGCCTCTACACGCGCTACCTGGGGGAGCGCGGAGAAGACGGGTGGACCAATCGCGCCGTCGACCCGCCATTCGATCAGTCGCCCTTCAACAAGCCCAAGCTGCTGAACCAGGCAACGCTCCGAACCTCGGAGAACCTGGACTACTCACTCGTCACAACGACGGTTGCGCTGACGCCCGGAGCCATCCCTGGAGGCAGCAACATCTACATGCGCAACATGCGCAGCGGCGAGATGACCTTGGTAGCCGCCAGTGAAGACCTCGAGATGGTCGACGGGATGACGAGTCTGTACGGCGACCAGAGCGCGATCTACGTCGCTCCGGACGGACGAACCGCGGTGTTCACGACCCACGTCGCCTTGACTCCCGACGCGCCGCAGGGCTTGCCGCTGACCAGTCCCGGCCCCGTCTACAAGTGGACCGCGGCCGATGGGCTCGAGGTCGCCTCGGTGCTGCCGAACGGTACCGCGGTTTCCGCCATGATCCGCGGCGCGGAAGCGGGGGCGAGGGAATCGAAGCCGATGAAGGGCCAGCTCGACTACCTTCCGTTCCAGCACTTCACCGGCGGCCAAGGCGGGCCCGTCTACGTGCGCGAGGGCGATGAGACCAAGCTCGTCTCCTACTCACGTCGCGCTGGCGATGATCCGACGGTCCCCGTTCCCGTTCAGCTTCATGTGGTCGGCGCGGGTGGTCGCTACTCCCTGCTCGTCACCGACAACAACGGCTTGCTGACCGATGACACCCCAGCGGAAGCTGCTTCGCGCAGCATCCTCTACCGCTACGACGCGGCCAGCGATTCGCTGACCTACGTGGGGCACTCGGGTTCACAAGTGGATCTGAAGATCGAGGAGATGACCACGGATGGCGAGACGATCGCCTTCCAGAGCAGCTCGGTGCTCGACGACGGCGCTTCTGCGGGCGCCGCCAACCTCTACGTCTGGCACAACGGTTCGATCCAGCTCGTCAACACGTTCGCATCTGGGTCCAAGCCGGCCACCAGTGGGACGTACTGGCTCCGGAAGTTGAGTGCCAACGGCCGTTACCTCGCCTTCACGGACGACTCGACCACGACGGCGCAGAGCTTCGGCATCAACAACATCAGCGCCGCCTGCCCGACGTTCGGATTTCCTGGTGCATGCGACATCGTCTACGTATACGACTCGGTCACCGATGAGCTCAGCTGCGCGTCGTGCCGCAGCGACGGCGAGACCCCGAAGGGCGCTGCCGGAGACCCCGATACGGGGAACTACGCGCACATGGCGCTCGACACCCACGCGACTCAGTTCGTGAGCAATGACGGGACGGTGTTCTTCACCACCAAGGACGATCTGCTGTCCGGTGACGTCAACGGGGCCCCTGACGTCTACGCCTATCACGATGGCGAGCAGCGTCTGATCTCACGCGCGGCCCAGGGTGTCAGTTACACACGCTTCCTCGAGGTGACCCCGAACGGCGAGACTGTGTTCTTCGCCACCAACGACGCGATCGTCGGTACGGACGACGACCGGGCGGTCGACGTCTACGCGACGGGCGCCGGCGCTGGGTACCCCTACACCCCGCCGGACGATCCTCCGCCCTGTAAGGGAAGCGAGTGTCGGGATGAGTCCGACCCGCTGCCGGTCCTGCCTCCCGCTGGAAGCATCGACTTCCAGGGTGGCGGGAACGAGCAGACCGGCGGCAAGGTCGTCGTCCATCGCACCGGTTCGCTCGCGGGCTCGAAGATCCGCCTGCGGGTCAGCGTTCCCTCCGCCGGCAGCCTCGCGGTCGGCGGCAAGAAGGTCAAGAGCAAGCGCAAGAGCGTCGACCGGGCGGACAGCTACGCGATCAGCACCAGCCTGACCAAGAAAGCGCGAAGGCAGCTGAGGAAGAAGAGCCAGATGAAGGTCCCGGTGCGGGTCAGCTTCCACCCGCAGAAGGGCTCGGCGAGCTCACTGAAGTTCGCAGTCGCGATGAAGGCCAACTCCAAGAAGAAGGGTCGTTAGGCAGATGAGCACCGAGTTCACTGAAAGCAGTCTGATCATGCGCCTTCGTTGGTTGGTAATGGCATCGGTCGCCGCGCTGCTCAGCGCCGGCGTCCTGGCGGCCTCGGCCTCCGCGATCGAGGTCCAGAGCGTCGGCGCTGAGGTGACCGATCTCTCCGGCGATGCTTCCCGTCAGGCGGGCGCGCACCCCGATGTCCGCTTCAAGTTCATGGTCGAGCCGAAGGATCCGCTCGCGGTCAACTCCTTCCCGAAGGAGCAGCCGCACCGGCTGCGGTTGGATCTCCCGCCTGGCCTCGTTGGCGATCCCACCGCGGCTCCGACCTGTCCCGAGGCGGTACTCAAGGCAGGATCGGCAGGCGGTCAGGCCTTGTGTCCGGTGGGTTCGCAGGTCGGGATTGCTCGGGTTTTCTCCGGCTCCAACGAGGCGCAGCCGCTTCAGACCCCCGGCATCTACAACGTCGAAGCCCCCAAGGGCTCACCGGGGATGTTCGCCTTCAACGTCCTCGGCGTCGTCGTCAGGCTCACCCCCACGGTCCGGGCCGACGACTTCGGCATCACCCTCGACAGCGGTGTGATCTCACAAGGCCTCTACCTCAACGGCGCCGATGTGACGATGTGGGGGGTCCCGGCGGACCCGCTCCACGACGTCGACCGTTACGACTTCATTATCCCGGGCTTCCCCTTCATGGCGACCCCGGCGCAGAGCGACAGTCCACGCATGCCGTTTCTGACGACGCCGACGTCCTGCCCCGGTACACCGGAGGTGACGACTGCGCATATCGACGGTTGGAACAGCATCGGCGAGTTCACGAGCGAGTCGTTCTCCAGCGACCTCGACGATGTGCCCTTCGTCTCCACAGGTTGCGATCGGCTTCCATTCGATCCATCGACCGACGTCAGCCCGACGTCCCGGCGGGCGGATTCGCCCACCGGTCTGGAGTTCAACCTGACGGTGCCGCAGAGCGACGAATCCCCGGACGGGCTTGCGACCGCCCACGTTCGTGACGTGAAGGTGAGCTTGCCCGAGGGAATGTCGATCTCACCGTCGGCAGCTACGGGTCTCGGGGCATGCAGCGACGAGCAGATCGGGATTGGCTCCGACGCTGCGGAGCAGTGCCCGAGCTCCTCGAAGATCGGCTCGGTGGAGATCGAGACGCCGCTGCTGGAGGATCCGCTGGAGGGCGACATCTTCCTGGGCACCCAGGAGTCGAACGATCCGACCTCGGGGGAGATGTACCGGTTGTTCCTGGTCGTCTCGGGTTCGGGTGTGACGATCAAGCTCGAGGGTGGGGTCAGCGCCGACCCCGACACGGGTCAGTTGACCGCGACCTTCGAGAACAACCCGCAGCTTCCCTTCAGTGAGCTGAACGTGAGCTTCGATCGGGGCCCGGGGGCGCCGCTCTCGAACACGACGAGCTGTGGGCGGCAGGACGTCAGCGTCGACGTCAGCTCATGGTCGGGACACAGCATCACGCTTACCGACAACTTCGCGATCACCAAAGGAGCCAACGGAAAGCCGTGCTCGGCGATCCCCGCCGACCGCCCCTTCAACCCGAGCATGAGCTCCGGAGTCGTCAACCCCGTCGCGGGCTCCCACACCCCCTTCGTCTTCCGGCTCACCCGCGAGGACGGAGACCAGGAGATCCTCTCGACCACGGTCACGCCACCGCAGGGCCTGACCGCCAAGCTCGCAGGCATCCCCTACTGCTCGGAGGCAGACATCCAGTCCAACTCCTGCACCGAGC
>CAZXKG010000036.1:15293-23169 GCA_964641695.1 uncultured Conexibacter sp. | reverse complement strand
AGTTGGCGGCGCGGGTGCCATGCATGCCGAGCATCCCGAGCCACTGCTCGTGCGGGGCCGGGAAGGCGCCGAGCCCCATCAGGGTCGAGGTGACCGGGAAGCGATCAGAGGCCGCCAGCTCCCGCAGCTCCTCGGATGCCTTGGCGTTGATCACCCCGCCGCCGGTGTAGAGGACCGGACGGCGCGCGTTCGCGATCGCCTTGGCGGCGATCCGGATCTGCTTGATGTTGCCCTCGGTGGTGGGCTGATAGCCGGGCAGGCGGGGCGTGCCGGTGATCGGCTCGTAGTCGATGTCGACCTTCGAGAGATCCTGCGGGATGTCGACCAGCACCGGTCCGGGCCGTCCCGTCTTGGCGATGTGGAACGCCTTGTGGATGTAGTCGGGGATCTGGGCCGGATCGGTGACCAGGAACGAGTGCTTGACGATCGGCATCGTCATCCCGGTCACGTCGGCCTCCTGGAAGCCGTCGGTGCCGATCAGGTCGGTGCGGACCTGGCCGGTGATGAAGACGGTCGGGGTGGAGTCCAGGTTGGCGTCGGCGATCGCCGTGATCAGGTTCGTCGCTCCCGGGCCGGAGGTGGCGAAGGCCACGCCGACCTTGCCGGAAGCTCTGGCGAAGCCCTCGGCGGCATGGCCCGCGCCCTGCTCGTGGCGCGTCTGGATGTGCTCGAAGTCGGCGTCGTAGATCGCGTCGTAGAGCGGGAGGCTCGCACCGCCGGGGATCCCGAATACGTGCGTGACGCCTTCGGCCTTGAGAGCCTCGCAAAGAGCGTCTGCTGCGCGCATCGATTCCTACCTCCGGGTTTCACGAGCCGAACGGGTTCGGCCCTTGGGCTTCGTTCTAAGGGTGCGAGAAGCTACGTCCCCCAGACCCACCGCGGGCCGGGCTTCGCAGCTTGTATTCAAGTGTAGCCGGGAGATACCGCCGAGGTGATCCTCCGCTGCGCGTCCGGTCACCTCGGTGCCTTGGCGACGGCTGGAGCAGGGCCGGCCCAGCCAAAAGTCAAGCTGTGGAACGGTAATCCGAGCCTGGACGAACCTCGCGCGGGTCGGGCAGGTACATGTCCTCTCCGCACGTGCCGCAGACCTGCACGTAGAGCTTGTGGATCGCCCCACAGCGCGGACAGCGGCGTTCGGGCTCGGCCTGCTCCCGGCGCGAGAGGATCACGGCGATCAGCCCGATCACCGGCAACACGGCGCCGACGACCAACCAGATCCAGAAGCTCTGACCCTTCGCCTTGCCGATGATCGCGGTGGCGAGTCCGAAGCTGAACGCGATGACGAGGTAGGTCACGTCAAGGATCGTAACCGGGGCGCGACGGCCGATGGTGCTGATCGTCCTCGTGAATCGACCGCGGTGGGCCGGCGCGCTGACTCGCGGTCAATGGCCCCCAACGACGAACAGTCGTTAGTTACGGGCCACTCGTGGGGTCGGGGGTCAGCCCAGGGGGCGGTGGGTGCCGCCTTGGCGGTAGGTGTCGTCGCTCAAGGGGTGTGGGTGGCCGATCGAGCCGACCTCGGCGGTGTCGCGACGGAACGGGAGGCCGACGGTCCAGTCGGCTACCGCCCTGAGCTTGCGGGCGACGCCCGGCATCTGGGCGACGTGGTAGGTGCGGGCAGCCCACCAGGCGGGGAAGCCGTCGAGGGTGACGCCGCCGGGCATGCTGGCGACCGCCTTGTAGCGACCGAGGTTCACGAAGGCGCCACGGCTGCGGTAGGTGAACGGGACACGAGCGCCGATACCGAGATCCGCCGCGATGTTGTGCGCGGCGGTGCGCGCCTGGCGGATCGCGTGCTGAGCCGTCGGCGGGCACGTTCCACCCTCCGGGCTGGGAACAGCCGCGCAGTCGCCGGCCGCGTAGACGCCCTCGTACCCGGAAACCGACAGGTACTCGTCGACCTCCACCCGCCCCCGCTCGTCGCGCGGCAGACCCAGCTCGTCCAGCGACGGGTGGGCCTTGACCCCGGCGGTCCAGACGACGCAGCGGGTCGCGATCCGCTCGCCGGTGGAGAGCTCGACCGAGTCCTCGGTCACCTCCTCGAGTGTCGTCGACATGCGGATGTCGATGCCGCGCCCGCGGAGCTCGTCGACCGCGTAGGCGGCGAGCCCCTCGTCGATCTCGGGCAGGACGCGCGGCGCCGCCTCGACCAGGATCCATCGCATCCCCTGAAGGCGCGCCCGCGGGTAGCGCTGGATCGCGTCGGCGGCGAAGTCCTGAAGCTCGGCCAGTGCCTCGAGGCCCGCGTAGCCACCGCCGACGAAGACGTAGGTGAGCAGCTCCTCCCGGCGCTTGGGATCCTCGCTGGAGTTGGCCTCCTCGAGTGTCTCGATCATGTGGTTGCGCAGCCAGATCGCGTCGGCGAGGCTCTTGAAGCCGATCGCGTGGCGATCGAGGCCGGGCACCGGCAACGACCGGCTGACCGAGCCGAACGAGATCAGCAGCTCGTCGTAGGGGATCTGCTCCACGGCTCCGTCGTGCGCAGTCAGCTCCACGGCCTTGGCCTCGGCATCGAGACCGGTCACCGCGCCCAGTCGCAGGTAAGTGCGCTTGAGGATGTCCCGCAGCGGCGAGACGACGTGCCGAGGCTCCAGCGTCCCCGCGGCTGCCTCCGGCAGAAGCGGTGTGTAGAGCAGGTAGTTGACGTCGTTGATCAGGATCAGACGCGTCGACTGGGTCGGCATCAAGCGCTCGAGCTCGCGTGCCGCGTTCGCCCCCGCGAACCCTCCACCGGCGATGACCACGTTGTGCGCCATCGGCCCATTGTTGCACTTTGTAACGCGGCGTTACAAAGTATCGATCATCGCTTGACGCCCAGGGGGCTGGAGCTAGAGCCCGAGCTGCTCGCGGATCAGGCGGGTGACCTCGCCGCCGTCGGCGCGCCCGCGCGTCTCACGCATGACCACACCGATGATCGCGCCGATCGCCTTGCCCTCCCCCGCCTTGACCTTCTCGGCCGCGTCGGCCTGCTCAGCGATCGCCCGCTCGACGATCGCCTCGAGCTCGTCGTCGTCGGAGGAAGTCAGCTCGTTCCGCTCGGCGATCTCCAGCGGATCGCCGCCCTCGGCGACCAGGATCGCGAGCACCTCCCTGCCGCCGCCGCGGTTGAGCGTCTTCGCGGCGACGAGGTCGGCGAGCTTCGCGATCGCCGCCGCGCTCGCCTTCGTCGCCGTGGCGTGCTCGGCCTCGACCTCCCGCGAGGCGGCGACGAGCTCGCCCGTCACCCAGTTGGCGACGGCCCCGGCGTCGGCCTCCGACGCGGCTTCCACGCTCTGCTCGAAGAACTCGCCCAGCTCGGGGTCGAAGGCCAGCGCACGCGACTGGTCGGCGCCGATGCCCAGCTCACCCTCGTAGCGGGCGCGACGCTGCTCGGGGAGCTCCGGCAGGGACTCGCGGGCCGCCTCGACCTCGGCCTCGGTCGGCGCCAGGGGAACCAGGTCCGGCTCGGGGAAGTAGCGGTAGTCGTGCGAGTACTCCTTCGAGCGCAGCGGCGTGAGGGTTCCCGACGCCGGATCGAAGTGGAGCGTCTGCTGCTCGACCTTGCCACCGGAGCCGATGATCTCGCGCTGGCGGGCGATCTCCGCCTCCACCCCGCGCTCCAGGTAACGGAAGCTGTTCATGTTCTTCAGCTCGGTCTTCGTGCCGAGCTCCTCGCTGCCCGCCGGACGCACCGAGACGTTGGCGTCGCAGCGCAGGCTCCCCTCCTCCATGTTCACGTCGGAGACGCCGAGCCGGCGCAGCGTCGTCCGCAGCAGCGTCAGCCACTCCCGTGCCGCCGCCGGGTCGGTGATGTCGGGCTCGGTGACGATCTCCACCAGCGGAGTCCCGCCGCGGTTGAAGTCGACCAGGGAGGCGCCCGACCCGTGGATCCGGCCCGACTCGCCGAGGTGGCTGAGCTTGGCGGCGTCCTCCTCCAGGTGGACGCGGTGGATCCGCACCTCGCCGAGCCTGCCGCTCGATCCGAGCGGTACGTCGAACTGGCTGATCTGGTAG
Source organism: uncultured Conexibacter sp. (assembly GCA_964641695.1). Lineage (GTDB taxonomy): Bacteria > Actinomycetota > Thermoleophilia > Solirubrobacterales > 70-9 > RHKX01. The sequence goes on along the minus strand of CAZXKG010000036.1, from coordinate 19,176 downwards.
CCCTTCGGCAGGTCGGGGTAGAAGTAGTTCTTGCGGTGGAACCCCGACCGCGGAGCCACCGCGCAGCCGAGCGCGACCGCGATCCTGATCCCGTACTCGACCGCCTTGCGGTTGACCAGCGGCAACGTCCCCGGGTGCCCGAGGCAGATCGGGCAGGTGTGTGTGTTCGGCTCGGCGCCGAACTCGAGTCGGCAGCCGCAGAACATCTTCGTCTCGGTCTGCAGCTGGACGTGGATCTCCAGCCCGATCGTCGGGATCAGGTCGTTCGCGTTCGCGCTCATCCGTAGCCCGCCCTTCGCAGCGCTTCCTCGTCCATCCCGAAGAAGTGCCCGACCTCGTGCAGGACCGTCTTGCGGACCTCCGCGACGTTCGGGTTGCCGTCGCGGAAGATGACGATCCGCTCGATCCCCCCACGCGGGTCGTAGATCCCCATCAGACCGGCGGGATGCGAGTCCTCGACGAGGACCGCGACGTCGCCCATGCGCGATCTGAACTGCTCGGGCAGCTCCTCGAGGGCGCGCTGCACGGCGTCCTCGACCTGCTCGTCGGTCAAGCCGCGGCCTGGCGACGCGCCGCCGGAGCCGAACGCGGGATCGGCGAGCATCATCGCTCCTCCCCCAGCACGGCCGCCGGGAGCTCGAAGCCGATCGCGCCCTCGATCGCGTGAGCGGCGTCGAGCAGCCTCGACTCGCTGAAAGCCGGCCCGGCGATCTGCAGGCCGACGGGCAACGCAGGCCCGCTTCCCTCGGGCGCGGCCAGTCCAGCCGGGATCGAGATCGAGGGGATGCCCGCGAGCGACATCGGCACCGTGCAGTAGTCGGACATGTACATCGCCAGCGGGTCGTCCGCGCGCTCGCCGAGGCTGAACGCGACCGTCGGGGAGGTCGGGGTGATGAGCAGGTCGAAGCTGTCGAACGCGGCCTCGAAGTCGGATGCGATCAGCGTCCGCACCCGCTGCGCGCGCCCGTAGTAGGCGTCGTAGAAGCCGGATGACAACGCGTAGGTACCGAGCATGATCCGCCGTTTGACCTCGTCGCCGAAGCCGGCCGAGCGGGTCCGCTCGTACATCTCGTCGAGCGATTCCGCGCCCTCGCGCAGCCCGAAGCGAACCCCGTCGTAGCGGGAGAGGTTGGCCGAGGCCTCCGCCGGCGCGAGCACGTAGTAGGCGGAGATCCCGTGCGCGGCGTTCGGCAGCTCGGTCTCGGCCACCTCGGCGCCGAGTCGCTCGCAGAGCGCCACCGTCGCCTCGAAGACCTCGCGCACGCCCGGCTCGATCCCCTCGGCGTCGGTGGAGAGCTCGCGGGGCACGCCGATCCGCAGCCCGCGGAGATCCTCCCCCTCGGGGATCGCCACGCCCACGTCGATCCCGGTCGACGTCGCATCGCGCGCATCGCGGCCCTGCATCGCGCCCAGCAGCAGGGCGGCGTCGCGGACGTCGCGGGTGAACGGACCACACTGATCCAGCGAGGACGCGAAGGCGATCATCCCCGAGCGCGAGATCGCCCCGTACGTCGGCTTCAGGCCGACCACCCCGCAGAGGGCCGCGGGCTGGCGGATCGAACCACCCGTGTCGGTGCCCAGCGAGCAGGGGGCGAGCCCACCCGCGACGACGGCGGCCGAGCCGCCGGAGGAGCCGCCCGGCACGCGCTCGCGATCCCAGGGGTTGCGAACCGGCCCGTAGGCGGAGTTCTCGTTGGAGGAGCCCATCGCGAACTCGTCCATGTTCGTCTTGCCCAGCACCCGGGCGCCGGCTTCGAGCAGCCGCTCCACCGCCGTGGCCGTATACGGAGGCCGGTAGCCCTCGAGGATCTTCGAGCCGGCGGTGGTCGGCAGCCCCTCGATGCAGAAGATGTCCTTGATCGCGACCGGCACCCCGGAAAGCGATCCGCCGTCGACGCCCGCGGCGGAACCATCGCCGCCGTCGGCGCGCCACAGGTAGGCGCCGAGCGCGTCATCGACGTCCGCGTACGCCGCGAACCACTCCTCCGCGGTGAGGTTCCCCGCCTCGATCTCCCCGAGACCCTCGAGGACCGTGAGAGTACGGATCCCGCTCACGCTTGCGGGGAGGGGACTCGGAAGGAGCCCGCCGCCTGCTCGGGCGCGCTCGCGAGGGCCGCCTCGTGAGGGAGGCTCGGAAGGGGCACGTCGTCGCGGGTGACGTTCTCGAGCCGGACGACGTGGGTGGTCGGCTCGACGTCGTCGAGGTCGAGCGCGGCGATCGCCTCGACGTGGCCGAGGATCCCGGAGAGCTCGCGCGACATCCGCTCGACGTCCTCATCGGTGAGCCGGAGGCGGGCGAGCCTGGCGACGTGAAGTACCTGATCGCGGTCGATCATCGGCGGCGCATTCTTGCAGGGCTGCTGGCGCGCGCTTACAGGCGGCTTGCCTGATCGGTGAACGAGGTGCCCTCGTCGGCCATCGCCTTCCAGCCCCCGTAAGCGATCCCGAACGCGGAGAGGAACCCTAGGTAGACGCCGATCTCGCGGTTCAGGTCGCCCGGCGGGTCGACGATCCGGAAGAGGATCAGCAGGCAGGCGACGATCCCGACCGAGCACGTCACCGCCTCGATCACCACCGGCGAGTTGACGCTTCGCGCGGTGCCTTCGATCAGCCCTCCTCCGATCGCGACGACGACAGCCCCCAGGAGGACGACGTCGATCACCGAGAAGGACTCCCAGGCGTTGAAGCCGACGTCACGGAGTCCGAGGAACTCCGGCGGCAGATCCACGCTCGTCCCGCTCGACCCGAACCAGTCGAGAACCGACATCACGATCAACAGGGCCAGTCCCGAGATGACCGCGATCAGCACACCGCGGGAAAGCTTGCCGGATTCCACGTCTCCTCCTCGAGCGCTTTGGACTCAGATCAATCAGGTCGTCTGGGCGGGGCGAGCCTAACGTGCGGCTCAGCGGGGCGCTCCGAGCTCCAGCTCGGCGGTCGAGCGAACGGTGTTGGCGAGGAGCATCGCGATCGTCATCGGGCCGACCCCGCCCGGGACCGGCGTGATCAGCCCGGCCCGCTCGCGCGCGGGCTCGAAGTCCACGTCGCCGACCAGGCCGTCGTCGGTTCGGTTGATGCCGACGTCGATCACGGTGGCGCCGGGCTTGACCCACTCGCCCCGGATCATCCGCGGCGAGCCGACGGCGGCGACGAGGATGTCGGCGCGGGCGCAGACCTCGCCCAGCTCGCGGGTGCGGGAGTGGCAGACGGTCACGGTCGCGTGGGCACCCAGCAGCAGGCTCGCCAGCGGCCGGCCGACGAGGAGCGAGCGGCCGACGATCACGGCCTCCGCGCCGGCGGGATCGACCCCGGAGCGATCGAGCATCTCGATCACGCCCGCGGGGGTGCAGGGCACCATCCCAACCGCGGGGCTGGTGGGAACGGGCTCGAGCCGAAGCGCCTCGGCAACCCCGATCCGGCCCTGGGCGAGCAGGCCCGCGTTCACCGGAGTGAGGCCGTCGACGTCCTTGGCGGCGGAGATACGGGCGAGCACCCGGTCCGAGTCGAGGCCCCCGGGAAGCGGCATCTGCACGAGGATGCCGTCCACCTCGCGGTTGGCATCGAGCTCGGAGACCAGGCGCTCCAGCTCAGACTGGTCGACGTCGGTGGGCAGCTCGTGGTGGAACGAGCTGATCCCGGCCTGCTCGCAGGCCTTGCGCTTGTTGGCGACGTAGACGTGCGAAGCCGGATCGTCGCCGACGAGCACCGTCGCCAGCCCCGGAGCACGCCCCCCGGCCGCGACCCGCGCGGCGACGGTGTCCGCCACCCGCTCCCTCAGGTCGGCCGCGATCGCCTTCCCATCGATCACCCCCGCCCTCACGAGCAACCCCCTGGACCAAGCAGATCAAGAACCAACCCAACTCGCGAGGTTTCGCCCCTGCTT
>CAZXKG010000036.1:14435-15193 GCA_964641695.1 uncultured Conexibacter sp. | reverse complement strand
GGCGGTCGGTCGTGAGGCGACGAGGACGCCGAGATGCGCAGCGTCCAGGGTCACGCTCGTGGCCCTGGACCAAGCAGATCAAGAACCAACCCAACTCGCGAGGTTTCGCCCCTGCTTCCCGGTTTCATTGGGCAACCGGAGGAACCGGACGCGCAGCGGAGGATTCCTCCGGCGGTCGGTCGTGAGGCGACGAGGACGCCGAGATGCGCAGCGTCCAGGGTCACGAGGCTTTCTGGATGGGGGCGAAGTCGGCCATCAGCTTCCGATCTCCGTCCTTGCGGAACCTGACGACGATCACGTTGCCCGGCTCGACCGAGGTGACGACGCCCTCGCCGAAGGCAGCGTGGATGACGTCGTCACCGACGGCGAGCTCGAGCGCGCTGCCCGCCGGCGCCGAGCCGAACCCGCTCGCGGAGCCGAGCGTGGACCCGAGACCGCCGCCGGAGCGCTCCGAGCTCCAGCCGAGCCGGGGCGGCGTGTAACCGGTGCTCTGACGTTCGACCAGCTCCGGCGGGATCTCGGCCAGAAAGCGCGACGGGACGCCGGATCCGTTGGCCCCGAAGATGCTGCGCCGGCGCGCGTAGGTGAGGGTGATGAAGCGGCGCGCCCGGGTGATCCCGACGTAGCAGAGGCGCCGCTCCTCCTCGATGTTGCCCTCGTCGATCGAGCGTGAGTGTGGGAAGACGCCGTCCTCGCAGCCGATCATGAACACGGCCGGGTACTCCAGCCCCTTGGCGTTGTGGAGGGTCATCAGGGTC
>CAZXKG010000036.1:0-14425 GCA_964641695.1 uncultured Conexibacter sp. | reverse complement strand
CAGGGTCACCCGCCCCTCGTCCTCGGAGAGCGAGTCCTGCTCGTTGATCAGCGAGATCTGCTCGAGGAACTCGTCGAGCGGCGTCGTCTCGCTGTCCCCTTCGAGCTCCCGGTTGACGTCGAACTCGCCGGCCATCTCGATCAGCTCCCGCAGGTTCTCGATCCGGCCCTCGGCCTCGACCGTCCGCTCCGCCTCCAGCGCCTCGATGTACCCGGACTCCGACAGCGTCGCCTCGAGCAGCTCCGCGACCGGGCCACCGCGCGAGGCGCGCTCCGAGAGCGAGGCGACCAGCTCGGCGAAGCGCCCGATCGCCTTCTTCGCCGCGGCTCCGAGGCCCGGGATCGAGCCCGACTCCTCGACCGCCTCCATCGGCGTGATCCCCTTGGTGTTGGCCCAGGCGAGCACCCGCCCCTCCGAGGTCTGCCCGATCCCCCTCCGCGGCGAGTTGATCACCCGCGAGAGCGAGACCGCGTCCGAGGGGTTGGCGAGCACGCTCAGGTAGGCGATCGCGTCCTTGATCTCGGCGCGCTCGTAGAACTTCGTGCCGCCGATCACCTGGTAGGGCACGTCGAAGCGGACGAGCGTGTCCTCGAGCACCCGGCTCTGGGCGTTGGTCCGGTAGAAGACGGCGACGTCGTCGCGGGTCAGCCCCTCCTCGTCGATCAGGCGGTCGATCTCCCCGGCGACCCAGCGCGCCTCCTCGTGCTCGTCGGCGAGCTCGGAGATGATCACCGGCGCCCCGCGCTCGGAGTCGGTCCAGAGGTTCTTCTCCATCTGGTCGCGGTTGTGCGCGATCAGGCCGTTGGCGGCGTCGAGGATCGTCCCGGTCGAGCGGTAGTTCTGCTCGAGCCGGACGACCTCGGAGTCGAAGTCCTGGTCGAAGTCGAGGATGTTGCGGATCTCCGCGGCCCGGAAGCCGTAGATCGACTGGCTGTCGTCGCCGACCACGAACAGGTTCCCGTGCTCGCCGCTGAGCAGCTGCAGCAGCCGGTACTGGACCCGGTTGGTGTCCTGGTACTCGTCGACGAGGACGTGCCGGAAGCTGCGGGCGTACTGCTCGCGGACGTCGGCGAAGAGCTCGAGGAGGTTGACGGTCCGCAGCAGCAGGTCGTCGAAGTCCATCGCGTTGGCGACGTGCATGCGCCGCTCGTAGAGCTCGTAGACGTCGGCGACGGTCTGCTCGAAGTAGGAGCCCTGCTCCTCACGCAGGGTCTCGGCGTCCTTGAGCCGGTTCTTGGCGCCGGAGATCTGGGCCCGGATCGAGCGCGGGGGGAAGCGCTTGGGGTCGATCTCGAGCTCGTCCATGCAGCGCTTGACCATGCGCCGCGAATCGGCCTCGTCGTAGATCGTGAAGCTCGGCTTGTAGGCCAGCCGCTCGGCGTGGCGCCGCAGGATCCGGGTGCAGGCCGAGTGGAAGGTCATCACCCACATCGCCCGCGAGGCGGCGCCGGTCAGCGCCTGCACCCGCTCCTTCATCTCCCCCGCCGCCTTGTTGGTGAAGGTGATCGCGAGGATCTCGCTGGGCCGCGCCATCCCGGTCGCGAGCAGGTAGGCGATCCGGTGGGTGAGCACGCGCGTCTTCCCGGAACCGGCGCCGGCGAGGACGAGCAGCGGCCCCTCGCCGTGGGTGACGGCGTCGCGCTGGGCCGGGTTCAGGTCGGCCAGCAGCCCCTCGATCGCGGTCGACCCGGGCGAGATCGGCGCGGCTGCGCCATCCCCCTCGTAGACGTCCACATCGAGCTGCTCCATCCACTCCGAGGATAGAGCGCCGCCAGGCGTCCGCCCGTCCCATGACCACGGCAACTGCGGAGCTCTCCGCCCGCTGAGCGGGCAAGAACGTCCGTAGTTCGAGAACCAGGCTCAGGAGTCGGGGAACATCCGGTAGGCGCGGCTGCGGAGGTTGTCCATGAGGCCGGGGCTGATCGTGTCGGCCCAGGAGACGAGGTGCGCGTACGGCGGCGCCACCCTGCGTGGTCGACCCGCGACCGCCTCGACGATCAGCTCGCCCGCCTGCTCGGGCTCCAGCGCCGGGAACGAGTCGTAGTGGGCCGTCGGCGAGATCATCGGCGTCTTCACCAGCGGCATCGAGATCGTCGTGAAGCGGATGTTCTCGTGCAGGGCCTCGCCCTGGACCGCGTCGGAGAACGTCTCCAGCGCGGCCTTCGACGCCAGGTAGCCGGAGAAGCGCGGCGTCCGCACCTGCACGCCGGCGGAGGAGATGTTGATGATCTGCCCACCGCCGTTGTCGCGCATCGCGGGCAGCAGGTTCACGATCAGACGCACGGCGCCGAAGTAGTTGAGCTGCATCGTCCGCTCGAAGTCGTGGAAGCGATCGGTCGAGAGCTCGGCCGAGCGCCGGATCGAGCGGCCGGCGTTGTTGACCAGGACGTCGACCTGACCGTGATCGGCGAGCACCGTCTCGACCAGGGCGTCGATCGCGTCGAGGTCGGTCAAGTCACACGGGTACGGGCGGGCGCTCCCCTCGGCGCCGGAAGCGGCGATCTCGCCGGACAGGCGCTCGAGCTCCTCGGCGCTGCGCGCGACCACCAGCACCGTGGCCCCCTCGCGGACCAGCCGGCGGGTGGCGTGCTCGCCGATTCCCGAGGAGGCGCCGGTGACCATCACGACCTTGCCGCGAAGATCCCGGGAGACGTCCACCGCCGCAGCGACCGATCCCAGGCCGATCCGTCCCAGCAGGTCCGCCGGCGCGTTCACCAGCCCTCCCCCGCCGCCGATCGGGTTGTTGCCGGCCCGCATCAGGGCGAGTCCGGGTCCGCTGGCGGCCTTGGCTATTCCACGTACGAGCGCGTTCATCAACCGGATGACTACCGGAAAACGCGCCGCCGGGACGGTCACCGGCGCGTAGGGAAGATCATCGGGAAGCCGAGGAAGACCCGCGTGGACCATCGCGTCGTAGGCGAAGCCCGCTCCGGCCGGCGCTCCCGCGACGATCACGTACCGTTGACGCATGAAGCTCACCGCCGTCGACGAGCCGCGGCTGCGCACGCTGATCGAGACCGGGCGGACGCTGATCGCGCGCCTCGACCTGGAGGGCCTGCTGGAGACGGTGCTCGTCACCTCGCGCGAGGTGACCGGCGCCCGCTACGCGGCCATCGGCATCCTCGACGAGGAGGGGCGGCAGCTGGACCGCTTCCTGACCCTCGGCATCGACGCCGACACGCAGGCGACGATCGGCGAGCTGCCCACCGGTGGCGGCGTGCTCGGCGAGCTGATCAGGCGGCCTGCGCCGCTCCGCCTGTCCGAGATCGGAGCCCACCCCCGCTCCTGCGGCTTCCCCCCCGGCCACCCGCCGATGCGCACCTTCCTCGGCGTGCCGATCCTGATCCACGGCGAGACCTGGGGGAGCCTCTACCTGACTGAGAAGCAAGGGGGCGAGGAGTTCGACGAGGCCGACGAGGCGGCGCTCGCGGTGCTCGCGGACTGGACGGCGCTCGCGGTCGAGAACGCACGCCTCTACGAGGGCCTGGCCCGGCGTCGCGACCAGGTCGAGGAGCAGCGCGACCGGATCGAACGCTCGGCTCGGGCGCTCGCGGTGATGAGCGACATCGCCCGCTCGGTCGGCGGCGAGACCGACATCGACCGGATCCTGGAGCTGATCATCGACCGGGGGCGAGCGCTCGTCGAGGCCAGGGTGCTGCTGATCCTCCTCCGCGACGGCGAGGAGCTGGTCGTCGCCGCCACCGCGGGGGAGGTCGCTCCCGGCATCTTCGGCAGTCGCGTCGGCGTCGAGGGGAGCCCGCTCGGAGCGGTGCTGCGCGATCTTCGCGTCGAACGGCTCGGCGCGGGGAACGCCGAGGCGAGCCTCGATCCGCTCGGCATCAGCGCCGAAGCGGAGATCCTCGTCCCGCTCGCCTTCCGAGGGGAGGCCTCCGGCGTCCTCGTGGCGCTCGACCGGACCGTGGACGGTCCCGGCTTCACGGCCGAGGACGAGCAGCTCCTGAGCTCCTTCGCCGCCAGCGCCGCGACCGCGGTGGCGACGGCGCGGTCGGTCGCCGCCGAGCGTCTGCGCGAGAGCATCGAGGCGGCCGAGCAGGAGCGCAAGCACTGGGCGCGCGAGCTTCACGACGAGACGCTGCAGGCGCTCGGCGGCCTGCGGATGCTCTACTCGACGGCGCTGCGGGGCGAGCTCGCGCCGGACGAGCTGCGCGCGACGCTGCGCGAGGGGATCGAGATGGTCGACGCCGAGATCGACAACGTCTCGGCGCTGATCGCCGAGCTGCGCCCGGCGGCGCTCGACGAGGTCGGGCTGATCCCCGCGTTGCACACGCTCGCCGAGCGCAAGGGACACGAGGGCGGGCTCACGGTCGACGTCCTGGCCCGGCTCGGCGGCGCCCGCCTGCCGGCCGAGACCGAGAGCACCGCCTACCGGCTGGTCCAGGAGGCGCTCAACAACGTCGTCAAGCACGCCGGCGCCACCCGCGCCGAGGCTCTCCTGGAGGGGGACGGCGCCGCGATCGAGATCACCGTCCGCGACGACGGTCGCGGCTTCGACCCGGCCACCACCACCAGCGGCTTCGGGCTGACCGGGATGCGGGAGCGCGTCGAGCTCGCCGGTGGTGAGCTGCGGATCGACGCAGCTGTCGGTCGCGGGACGACCGTCTCGGCGACGATCCCGGTCCGGGCCGGCGGACCTCGCGGGGCCGGCCGTCATCGCTCGAGCAGCTCATGATCCAGCACGTAGCCGACCAGCTCGGCGCGGGTACCGAGGCCGAGCCGTCGCTGTAGCTTCAACCGGTGCGCCTCGACCGTCCGGCCGCTGAGGAAGAGACGTTCCCCGATCTCGACGTTCGTATGACCAAGCGCGACCAGGCGCAGGATCTCCACGTCCTCCTCGTCGAGGCCGTCGGGGGGTCCGGGCGGCGGCTCGACCAAGATCCGCGCCCCGAGCTGCGGGTTCAGGTAACGCTCGCCGGTGGCCGCCAGCCGCACGGCTTCGATCAACTCGTCCTCGGCGGCGCGTTTGAGGACGAAGCCGAGCGCGCCCGATACCAGCGCCTCGCGGGCGAACGCCGGGTCGTCCTGCATCGTCAACACGACGATCTGCGTGTCGGGCGCCTCCTCCCGCAGCCCGGGGATCGCGGCGAGGCTCGACTCGCCGGGCATGTTGAGGTCGAGGACGAGGACGGCGGGGCGATGCGCCCGCACGTAGCGACGAGCGGCCTCGACGTCGTCAGCCTCGGCCAGCACCTCGAAGCCACCCACCTCCTCGAGCAGCAGCCGCAGTCCCGTCCGCACCGCGCGATGGTCGTCGGCAACGACGACCGTGAGCGCTCCCTCGCCGCCCCCTTCGGCGGAGTCTGCAGTGGACGAGCTCTCGGGGTGGACCGAGTGAGGCATACGCCTATGTTCGCCCCTCGGCGCCGATCTCGCCATCCGTGATCGTCCCTCCCCCGAGCGGGTGTTCCACGTTCCGGGCGGACATCCGGGTGGGAACCGGAACCGACCATCTAGAGTCGCCGCAGTGTCAGCGGCGGGCAAACGTCCGGTCACCCTCGTCCTCGCCGACGACCACGTCGTCGTTCGTCGCGGACTGCGGAGGCTGCTCGAGCGCGTCCCCGGGTTCGAGGTGGTCGCCGAGGCGGGCGATGCCCGCAAGGCGGTCAGCGTCGCGATCGCGCGCGACGCCGACGTCCTCGTCCTCGACCTCAACATGCCGGGAGAGCCGCTCGAGGCACTGACCGAGCTGGTCGCCTCCGAGGTTCCGACCGCGCCCCTGATCCTGACGATGGAGACGGATCCCGCCTTCGCCGACCGGGCCCTCGAGCTCGGCGCGAAGGGCTACGTGCTCAAGCGTGCCGCCGACGAGGAGCTGGTCGACGCGATCCACGCGGTCGCAGCCGGCGGGACGCACGTCAGCGCCGCGATCAGAACCGGGAGGCGGGACTCGGAAGGCGAGAGGTCGTCGTCCGATCTGACCGCCCGCGAGACCGAGGTGCTGCGCCTGATCGCTCGCGGGCATACGAGCGCCGAGATCGGTGAGCGCCTCTCGCTGAGCGAGCGCACGATCGAGACGCACCGCGCCCACATCCAGGAGAAGCTCGCCCTCTCCGGACGCCGGGAGCTGGTGAGCTACGCGCTCGCGCACGACCTGCTCTGAGCGCCGGATCATGCCTGCGGCCGGCGCCGGACCGCGTCGCCGCGTCGCCGCCCTCGAAGCATCCGGAGAAACCCCCTCCTGAGAGCGGAAGAACCTCTCTGGCAATGCACCGATCCGTTGTTAGGTTCGCCTAACTCCCTTCCCCCGACCACGCAGCGAGGCGCTCATGGGCACATCGACGGCAGACGGCCCCCGCACAGAGGAACGCATCATGGACGAGCATCTCGGCCGCGACGAGGTCGCCCGTGCCGAGTCGATCGGAGCAGCGGACGGCGGACCCCCGACCGGCGTCCTCCTCGTCAACCACGGCTCGCGCTCGCCGACCTGGCGCCGAATGCTTCTCGACGTGCACGCGGAGATCGGCGACGAGCTGCTCGCGCTGCCCGGCGTCGCCCAGGTCCGCACCGCGTTCATGGAGTACACGGAGCCCTCGATCGCGACCCAGCTCCGCGCCTTCGACGAGGCCGGCATCGAGACGGTGGTGATCGTGCCGCTGCTGCTGACGATCAGCGACCACAGCTTCGACGACATCCCGGCGATCTGCGGTCTCTCCGACGACCCTGAGTGCCTCGCGCAGCTCGAGCGCGAGCGGATCGAGGTCTACCCGGCGCGCGCCGAGCTTCGCTTCGCCCCGCTGCTCGACTTCTCCGACCTGGTGCGAACCAACCTGGCGCGGCGGATCCGGGCGATCGTCGGACGCCGGAACGGCGCCGCGACGGGCCCGGCCCGCGACGGACTGGTCCTGGTCGGCTACGGCAGCGCCGAGTTCGACGACGAGTGGAATCGCTTCTTCTCCGAGATCCGGGCCTTCGCCGAGACCGAGCTCGGCTTCACCGCCACCGCCCATGCCTGGTGTGGGCACATCGTCCGCTACCGACGCCAGCCGATCGTCGACGCGATCGAGACGGTGCTGCAGCACGCCGAGCGGGCGATCGTCGTGCCGATCCTGGTCGCTTACGACCCGATGTTCCAGGAACGGATCATCGGCCGCGCCGTCGAGCGTTGCCCCTCGCCGGATCGCGTCGCCTACCGTCCCGACGCGATCCTCCCCGAGCCCGAGGTCGGACGCTGGGTGGTCGAGATCGCGCGGCGCATGGCCCAGAGCGCGGTGAGCGCACCGGGTCCTCTCTAATAGGGGATCCATTGCCGACTCGATCCGCCTCCTCGCCGCGCCTCTCCCGGGTGAGCCCGGCCGGCAAGGCATCCGCCTGCGCCGCCGAGCGCCCCCGGGTCCTGATCGCCGGCGGCGGCGTTGCCGCACTCGAGGCGGCCTTGGCGCTGCGGGAGATCGCCGGCGGCAGCCTGGCGCTGACGCTGCTGTCGGCCCAACCGCACTTCGAGTACCGGCCGCTGGCCGTCGCCGAGCCTTTCGACCTCGGCAGGGCGCATCGCTTCGCGCTCGACGAGCTGCTCGCCGGGCGAGACATCGGGATCGTCGTCGACGCGCTCGACTCCGTCGACGCAGCGGGGCGGACGGTTCGCACGGCTGCCGGCCGGACGATGCCCTACAACGCGCTGCTGCTCGCCGTCGGCTCGCAGGCGCACAGCGCGGTGCCCGGCGCGCTCACCTTCTCGGGGTCGCGCTCGAGCGCCGACGTGAGGAGCCTGCTGCGCGGCGCCGGGACCGGGCGGCTGCGACGGCTCGCCTTCGCCGTCCCGGCCGGAGCGAGCTGGTCGCTGCCGGCCTACGAGCTCGCCCTGATGGCCGGCTCCCGCTTCGCCGAGCGCGGAGAGCAGGTGGAGCTCGCCCTCGTCACCCCTGAGCCGCGACCGATCGACGTCTTCGGTGACGCCGCCAGCGCCGCGGTGGCGGAGATGCTGCGCCTGCGCGGCATCTCCTTCCACAGCGCGACGCCGACCCGCGCCGAGCCCGGGCGGCTGCTGGTCGACGACGGCGAGCCGATCGCCGCCGACGCGGTCATCGCCCTGCCCCGCCTCCTCGCCATCCGCGTCGCCGGCGTACCGCTGTCCCGGGACGGGTTCGTGCCGGTCGACGAGCGCGGACGGGTTCCCCGCCTCTCCCGTGTCTACGCGGCCGGTGACATCACCGCGCTGTCGCTGAAACAGGGCGGGCTGGCCGCCCAGCAGGCCCAGGTCGCAGCGGCGGCGATCGCCGCCGACCTCGGCTCGGGCCCCGAGCCCGGCCCCTTCCGGCCGCGCCTGCGCGGGCTGCTGCTCACCGGGCACGCCCCCCGCCACCTCCGCGCCGAGCTGATCAGCAACGTTCCGGCGGAGGCGATGGGCGAGACGGACAGCTGGCCGCCGGAGAAGATCGCGGGCCGCCGGCTGGGGCCGCTGCTCGCACGCCACGGTGCTCCGGGCGGCGCCCCGCCGGGGGCGGTGGCCATGGAGCTCGTCGCCCCCGACCCGCCGCCCTGAGCGCGAGACGGGACTCCCCGGCCTTCTACCCGGCAGATGCGGTCCCCGCCAGGGCCGCCACCGCGCCCGCCCCAGCCGCGAGCAGGCGGGCCGCGTCGGGCGAGTCGCCCGGATCGAGCTGCCACTGGATCAGAAGGCCGTCGAAGAGGGCGATGATCAGCACCGCCAGCGCGTCCGCGTCGATGTCGGGGGCATCGATCTCGGCGAAGGCGTCGCGGGTCGTATCGGCGATCACGCCGTGGAAGTCGTCGTAGGTGATCAGCATCTCGGCGCGCAGATCCTCGGAGTGGGCGATCTGCGCCCACGCCTCCAGGCAGGCGCTGATCAGCGGGCGCTTCTCGTCCAGGGTGCCCATCAGCCCGCCGAGCGTCCTGCCCAACCGCTCCAGCGGCGTCGCCGGGCCGGGTTCCGCGGCGAGGGCGATCAGCGGCTTCAGCCAACGCTGGAAGGCCTCGGTGACGGCGATGTTGAGGAGGTGCTCCTTGGAGCCGAAGTGGTAGCCGATCGAGGCCAGGTTCGCGCCCGAGACGGCGACCAGATCGCGCGAGGTGGTTCGCGCGTAACCCTTCTCCTGCAGGCACTCGATCGCGGCTTCGAGCAGCAGCTCCCTGTGACCCTTCTCACGGTTTCCCTCCATTCCGCGGGGCACTATACGCACGTGTAGTTCATACATACGTATGTATAGGAGTCGGGATGAGGCAGCAGCACGGAACCGCGACCAAGATCGACCGCATCGGGACGGGAGGGATGCGCCGGCTGCGCCTCGCCGTCGCGGCCGGCGTCCTCCTCACCCTCGCGGCCGGCGTCCTGCTCGCCGTCCTGCCGGCCGCGACGGCCGCACGCGGGACGACCACCGCCTCGCCGACGACGCGGCAGGCGGCGACCATGCGGGAGACGAAGAGCCTGAAGGCGACGCTCGCCGGGACCGCGACGATCGTCCGGGACCGCCTGGGCATCCCGGCCCGCGGGCTCGCCCGCGATCTGTCCACCGCGGCGGAGCAGAGCGGCGAGCTGCAGGAGAAGGCGACTACGGTCGAGGAGCAGCTCGGAGTCGCCCTGCAGGAGATGATCGCGATGAGGTCGACGGCTGCCGACCCCCACTACCTCCCGGCGCTGATCGCGGTCGGCCGCGCCTACGCCGCCGCGAGCGGCCGTGACCCGGTGGGCGGGTTCCAGCTCGCCCCCGGCTACAGCGGCCTGGCGAGCGCGCTGACGGACACCGCCGCAGGACAGCGAGCAGCCGCCGGGCAAGCCCGCAAGCTCGCCCGCGCCGCCCGGCGCGTCAAACGGATGCTGACCCGTTCCTCGGCCAAGGCCGGCGCGCTCGAGCGCCGGACGGACAACCGCGGCTAGGCCATCGTCATGGGGGCCGTCCGCGAGAAGGGGGACCACGACCGGAAGGGGAACTGGACGGTGCTCGCCGTCTGGGTCACGGTGATCGGGGCGCTCGCGCTGCTCGGGACCGGGCTCGCCGAGCGGCTGGCCCCGACCTCGCTGGCGGTCCCGGGCAGCCCCTCTGCTCGCGCCCACGAGGCGATCGAGCGCGAGTTCGGCAACTCGGTCCCCGTGACGGTGCTGATCGAGGGCCCCGGCGACGAGATCGATCGGCAGGGCCCGCGCCTGCTCGACGCGCTGCGCGCCGAGCCCGACGTCCACGTGATGTCACCTTGGGACCAGGCGGGCAACGAGCTCAACAGCCTGCGCCCAGGGCGCGACGCCGCCCTGATCGTCGCCAACTTCGAACGCGACGAGTCGGTCGCGATGAGCGAGGTCGTGCCGACCGCGCAACGGATCGTCGAGGAACGGATCGGCGCGCCGCTGCAGGCGCACGTCGGAGGCGTGGCGGCGATCGCGGTGGCGTTGCAGGAGAACGCGCTCGAGGCCACCCACGACGCCGAGCTGCTCGTCGCGCCGATCCTCGTGATCGTCCTCCTGCTGGTGTTCCGCTCCCCGGTCGCCGCGCTGCTGCCGCTGCTGATCGGCGGCGCCACGGTGCAGGCGGGCCACGGCTTGCTCCTGCTGCTCTCCCACCTGATGCCGGTCAACGCCCTCGCCGTCGCCATCGCCTCGATGATGGGGCTCGCCCTGGGCGTCGACTACTCGCTGCTGATGGTCTCCCGCTTCCGGCAGGAGCGCGAGGGCGGCGCCGACGGGGAAGCGGCGATCGCGATCGCCGCTCGCGCTGCCGGGCAGACGGTCCTGTTCGCCGGGGCGACCCTGGCCCTCGTCATGGTCGCGGCAGCGCTGGTCGCCCCGGGGGATCTGCTCAGCTCGGTCGCCGCGGGGGTCGTCGTCTCGACCGTGCTCAGCGTCGCGTTGGCGATCTCGCTGATGCCCGCGCTGCTGCGGATCTTCCTCCCGTACCTGGAGCGCTGGCGATTGCCGACGCTGCGCCGCGGCGGCGCCGGGCTGGTCGGCGTCGCCCAGCGGCTGATCGCACGACCCTGGCTGGCGATCCCGCTGGTCGCCGTGCCGATGCTCGTGATCGCGGGACCGGCGGGCGCGCTCAGCATCGGCCCACCCGACCCTCGCCAGCTTCCTCCGTCCGATCCCACCAGGCAGGGTTTCGAAGCCCTGAGCAAGGCGATCGGTCCCGGCTGGACGGCCCCGTTCGCCGTGATCGCGACCGCCCGCAGCGGATCGATCTCGGACTCCGACCGGCTCGAGGCGATGTCGAAATGGCAGGAGCGGATCGCACGCGACCCCGATGTCGCCGCGGTGATCGGGCCCGCCTCGCTGGCCGAGGCGGCCAAGCCGGTGGAGAAGCTGCGCGATGCCTACCGGGAGGCGCCCGAGGAGCTGGCCGACGCCAAGCGCGGCGTCGACTCCCTCCGCGATGGGCTACGCCAGGCGGGCGAGGGGGTCGCGCAGCTCCGCGCCGGGCTGGGGGCGGGCGCGGACGGCGCCGGGACGATCGCCGAGCGCACGCGCGAGGCCGAGGAGGGCGCCGGCCGCCTCCACGAGGGCCTCGGACGCGCCGGGGCAGGTGCGGGACGACTCACCCGCGGCATCGGCAAGGCCGAAGGTGGCGCCGGCCGCCTGCTCCGCGGCCAACGCCGGCTCAGCCGCGGGGCCGGCCGGCTCGGGGCCGGGCTGAACACCCTCGACCGGGAGCTCCAGTCCTCGATGGTCGAGCTGCGGGAGCTGTCGGCGCGGATCGACTCCTGGTCGACCTGGCTGCGGCAGATCCAGGTGCCGGCGACGATGGCCGCCGCCCAGCTCGATCTGATCCTGCAGCAGATCGACTCGATGACGGTGGGCAGGGACGACCCGCGCTACGCGGAGCTGGCCGATGCCGTCCGCCAGGCCGCGGCCCTGATCGGCGCGCAGAGCCCGCAGGATCCGAGTCGGCGCGCCGCTGATGAACGAGCCCTTCCCGCGGGCGTCTCGCAGTCGGTGGTCGGCGCGGTCACCGACGTCACCGACCAGATCCAGCGCGAGCTCGACTCGCTGGCATCGCTGCCGGGCCGGGTCGAGCAGCTCGCCGACGGCGTCAGGCAGCTTCGCGACGGCGGGAGCGCGGTGGCGGCGGGCGCTCGCGCGGCGGCGGGCGGAAGCCGCGCCATGCGCGACGGGCTGCGGAAGCTGGAGGGCGGCAGCCGGCGGCTGAGCGACGGACTCGCGAAGGCATACGAGGGCAGCGGCCGCCTGCCCGAGGGGCTGCGGCGGCTGGCAGCCGGTGCCGACGAGCTCGCCGGCGGCCTGCAGGAGGGGCAGGAGAGGTCCGGTGAGCTGGAGGCCGGGCTCGCCAAGCCGGAGGGGCCGCTGTCCCGTTACGCGTTGATGCTGCGCGGCTTCGAGGACCAGTACCGGTCCCTGGACGCGCGCTCACCGGGCGCGATCGACTCCGGGTTCCTGATGCTCGCCGCCCTCGACGGCACCGTCCCGGGCGTGCGTGAGCAGATCGCCCAAGTCGCCAACCTCGACGGCGGCGGACGGTCGGCGCGGATGCTGATCATCCCCAGGACGGGGCCGAGCGCCGCGCCCACCCAGCGGCTCGGCAAGCGGCTCGAGGAGGGGGTGCCGAAGCTCGCGCGCAGCGCCGACGCGGACGTCGAGGTCGGCGAGGGCGCGCAGGTCCTCACCGACTACAGCAACGCCACCCTGGAGCGCATCCCGTGGCTGATCCTGGCGCTCTGCCTGGTCTCGGTCGTGATGCTGACGATGGTGCTGCGCTCGCTGCTCCTGCCGCTGATCGCGGTCGCGCTCAACCTGCTCACGGTCGCGGCGGCGTTCGGCGCCCTGCAGATCTTCTTCCACTTCGACCTGCTGGTCGGCCCTCCCTACATCGACGCGATCTCGGCGGCCGGGGTGATGACGATCATGTTCGTGCTCTCGATCGACTACGAGGTCTTCCTGCTCTCGCGGATGCGGGAGATCTGGCTGCAGACGCGCGACCACGAGCTCGCGGTCGAGCGCGGGCTGAGAGGCACCGCGGGCGTGATCACCGGCGCCGCGGTGATCATGGGATCGGTGTTCCTGGTCTTCGCGACCGCGGACATCGCCTCGCTGCAGCAGTTCGGCGCCGGCCTCACGTTCGCCGTCCTGCTCGACGCCACCATCGTCCGGCTGGTCCTCCTGCCGGCCGTGATGCGGGTGCTCGGGCCGCGGGCGTGGTGGCTGCCCGGCTGGTTGGATCGTCATCTGCCGGAGATCGAGCACGGTGAGCCAGGGCCACCTGCGAGTGCCTCATATGATGCGCGGTCATGGCCTCCGTCAGCGCCCAGTTCTCCGTAACGATCCGCGTCGAGCTCGACGCGCGCAACGAACCACTCAGCCGGATCACCGCCGCGATCGCGGAATCGGGAGGAGCGCTGCAGAGCGTCGACCTCGTGCCGGGCGCCGGGGCCGCGGGCAAGCGGGTCCGGGAGTTCACGATCGATGCCCGCGATCCCGAGCACTGGGAGCAGATCCTGCGCGCGATCGGGTCGATCCGCGGGGCGCGGGTGCTCGAGTACACCGACCGCACCTTCGCGATGCACCGCGGCGGCAAGATCGAGCAGCAGAACAAGTACCCGCTGAAGACCCGCGACGACCTCTCGATGGCCTACACCCCCGGGGTCGCCAGGGTCTGCACCGAGATCGCCAACGACCGCAGCCGGGCGTTCGAGTTCACGATCAAGAAGAACACGGTCGCGGTCGTCACCGACGGCAGCGCCGTGCTCGGGCTCGGCGACATCGGTCCCGAGGCCTCGATGCCCGTGATGGAGGGCAAGGCGCTGCTGTTCAAGGAGTTCGCCGGCGTCGACGCCTTCCCGATCGCGCTCGACACCAAGGATCCGGACGAGATCGTCAACGCGGTCAAGCTGATGGCTCCGACCTTCGGCGGGTTCAACCTCGACGACATCTCCGCGCCCCGGTGCTTCGAGATCGAGGACCGCCTCCGCGAGGAGCTCGACATCCCCGTCTTTCACGACGACCAGCACGGCACCGCCGTCGTCGTCATGGCGGCGCTCTTCAACGCCCTGAAGATCGTCGGCAAGCCGATCGAGTCGCTGCGCGTGGTCATGGTCGGCCTCGGCGCGGCCGGGATCGCCTGCACCAGGATGATGCTCGCGGCCGGAGTCACCGACATCATCGGCTGCGACCGCCGCGGAGCGATCTCGACCGAGCGCTCCGACTACGCGGAGGACGCGATGCCGCCGATCAAGCGCTGGTTCGCCGAGATGTCGAACCCGGACAAACTCGCGGGCGGTCCCAACGAGGTGCTCGAGGGCGCCGATCTGTTCATCGGGCTCTCCGGCCCCGGCCTCGTCGACGCGAGATCGCTGGAGGCGATGAGCCGCGACGCGATCGTCTTCGCGATGGCCAACCCGACGCCGGAGGTGATGCCGGAGGACGCCGAGCCTTACGTGCGGATCATGGCGACCGGCCGCTCCGACTACCCGAACCAGATCAACAACGTCCTCGCCTTCCCCGGCATCTTCC
>CAZXKG010000035.1:19717-23512 GCA_964641695.1 uncultured Conexibacter sp. | reverse complement strand
AGAAGATGTGCTGGTCGCTGATCACGTCGCCACCGGCAGCGGCCTGGAAGAAGATGGTGCCGAGGGCACGGTCGAAGAGGACCATGAACTGCACGCCCGCGATGAACGGTGTCGCGGCGACGACGAGCAGCGAGGTCGAGAGGTTGGCCCAGACGAGCAGCGGCATCCGCCAGTAGCTCATGCCGGGCGCCCGCATGGTCACGATCGTGACCAGGAAGTTCAGCGCCGTCGCGATCGACGAGGCGCCCGCGAACTGGACGCCGAGGTTGAAGAACGACTGCCCCAGCGGCGCCCCGGTCGAGAGCGGCGCGTAGCCGGTCCAGCCGGCGTCGAAGGCACCGCCCGGCGCCAGGTAGCTGGCCAGGAAGAGCATGCCGGCCATCGGCAGCATCCAGAAGGACAGCGCGTTGAGGCGTGGGAACGCCATGTCCGGCGCACCGATCATCAGCGGCAGGACGTAGTTCGCGAGCCCGGCGAAGACGGGGATCACGAAGAGGAAGATCATGAACGCCGCGTGCGTCGAGAAGAGGCCGTTGAAGAGGCCGGGATCGACGATCTGCGTGCCGGGGTTCGCGAGCTCGGCGCGCATCAGCATCGCGAGCAGGCCACCGACCAGGAAGAAGATGAACGTCGTGCAGACGTACTGGACACCGATCACCTTGTGGTCGGTGTTGAACTTGAAGTAGTCCCGCCAGCTCTTGGCGCCGTGCTGGGAGTGGTCGTCGGGGACCGTCGGCCGGCCGGATGCCCAGCGGAACCAGTAGTCGAAGCAGCCCAGGCCGACGAGGTAGCCGATCGGCCCGGTGATCGCGGGGACGATGACGTGGGGGTAGCCCGTCTGCTCGGTCTGGAAGATCTCGAGGCCGCTGATCGCGCGCAGGGCGACGACGAGGCCGAAGCCGAAGCCGCTCGCGACCAGCGCCCCGAGGAGTGCCCTCGGCTGACCCGGTGCTTTCAACGCTGCTGGCATTGCCTGACCTCCTGGCTACTCGCTACCGGTGTCTTCGTAGACCCCGGCGCCCGATCCACCGGCAGCTCCGGTGCTCAGCACGTCCTCGGGAATCTTCTTCTGCTTGGCGATCCAGGAGTCGAACTCCTGCTCGGACTCGACCACGGCCGCCGCCCGCATCGTCGTGTGGCCCCAGCCGCAAAGCTCGGCGCAGACGACCTGATAGGTGCCCTCGACATCAGGCGTCACCCGGACGATGTTGTCGATCTGATCGCCGCCGGGCAACTCGGTTCCCGGTACCGCATCGCGCTTGATCGCCCATTCGGGCACCCAGAAGGAATGCAGGACGTCCATCGCGATCAGCTCGAGCTCGAGCTGGGTCCCGGAGGGGACGTGCAGCTCGGTGGACGTGACGCCCGCGTCGACGTAGTCGAAGCGCCAGGCGAACTGCTGCGCGGTCACCTTGACCTCCATCGAATCCGAAGCCTCGGCCTCGATGTCGTTGAGGACGATCGTCGAGTAGACGCCGCAGAAGAGGACGATGATCGTCGGGATCGCCGTCCAGACGATCTCGAGCTTGGTGTTGCCGTGGATCGGCTCGCCGTCGGACTCGTCGCCGGGCTTCACCCGGAACTTCCAGATCGCGTAGGCCATCATGACCATGACGATGTTGAAGACGAGCGAGCTGATCACGATCATCACGTTGAGAAGGGTGATGATCTTCCCCTTCTCGACGGATCCGTCCAACCCCATCCAGTTGATGTTCACCATGATCAGCGACATCACGATCGTGAGGGCGACGATGGTCAGGGCTAGCTTCGCGAATGTTGCGCGGGTCATGTCCTTCATGGGCCGGCGGGCATTCTATTGAGTAGGCGGCGGAGCGGCCCTGAGGACGCTTGAGACATTCGGCTCTAAGCCTCGAATCAGGCGTGGTCAACGGGTTCCAGGCGACTGAGCTGTCCCGCGGACGCGATGACGATCGTCTCCGCGACGCGGTCCCAGCTCCACTTCGCGCAGACCACCTCCCGCATCTCGGCCCCATGCAGGCGCCGCTCGGGGCGCGGAAGCCCCAGCCAGCCGAGGAGCCGGCCGGCGATCCCGTCGACCGCGCCGGCCCCGAGCTCGAAGGAGCTCAGCTCGCCGACCGGGCCGGGGAGGTGCTCCGCGAGCGCGCCGGCGACCTCCGCCAGACCCGAGTGGCGGGCGCAGACCGGCAGCACACCGGCCGCCGCACCCTCGGCGGCCACCATGCCGAAGGCCTCGGGGAAGGTGCTCGGCACGACGATCGCGTCGCTGGCGCGAACCGCAGTCGCCACCTCCCCGTACTCCAGGCGCCCGGCGAAGTCGATCGACCCGGCCGTCGATCGGGCCGCGTCGGCGTAATCGGAGCCGACAGAGTCGAGGAACGCCTCCAGGTAGGCGAGCCGCGAGCGCTCGCCACCCTCCAGCTCACGACCGAGGGACGCGATCCGGCGGACGGCCCCGAGGTCCCCCTCGCTCAGTGCGGCAGCCAGCTGCTCGAGCGTCTCCCGGTACTCGCCGAAGCCGACCATCAGCAACCGTGCTCCCGGATGGGCCTCCACGACCCGCGGCCAGGCCGCGAGCAGCAGATCGCAGCCCTTGGAGACGATGAACTTGCCGACGAAGACCACGCGCGGGCCCTCCGCAGTGGCGTAGCTGCGGATGGCGGCGGCGGCCGCGGGCAGATCGCGGCCCATCGCCCCGTTTCCCCCGCCCGCCTCCAGAGACCTCGCCAGACCCTCGAGCTCGTCCGCGGGCTCACCCGCGAGCGGTGAGAAGAGCTCGACGTCCACGCCCGGGGGGCCAAGACGGGTCTTCTGCGGCAGATCCGGCTCGCCGAGCGTCTCCCAGAGCGAGTGGGCCGTGTGAGCGGATCCGACCAGCACCGAGGATGCCGCCGACAGCCCCTCGGACGCGTAGGGGAGGAACCGCTCGCGCCCCGGGATCACCGTGTAGGAGAGCGCGCTGCCGTGGACCTTCACCGCGTAGTGGGGGAGCTCGGCTCGGGCGAGGATCACGGGGCCCATCACCAGGTGGTTGGCCAGCGCCGCGTCCACCCCGCCCACCGCCGCGGCGACGTCCCGCACCGCCGCGACGTTCGCCTCGATGTAGGCGGAGAGCTCCGCCTCGCTGAGCTCGGCGAAGGTCTTGACCTCGTAGCCCTCGTAGTGATCGGCCACGTAGACGGGAAGCAGCCCACCGATCTCGGGGACGTACGCGGTGATCGAGCCCTCCCCGGAGCCCCGCCGGCCGACGCCGGTCGGCTCGACCCCCAGCCTCCCGCCGTCCCAGGAGCCGACCGCGTCGACCCAGGGAAGCGTCCCCGCTCGCCTGTCCTGGCAGAGGAGATGGACGTCGTGCCCCGCCCGGGCCAGCGCCTGGGCGACGTTCGCGTTGTAGACGTTGCTGCCGGTACCGCGGAGCAGGTACCCGTGGAAGATCAAGACGCGCACGACCGCATCCTCCCCGATCCGCCGTCTCGGGCCGGGGCTGGATAAAGTGCCGAGCGATGGAACGCCCACAGACCTACCGACTCCGAGCCCCCGCATCCGGCCGCGAGGCCCTCGTCGAGGCCGAGCCCGGCGGCGTCTACATCGACCGTGAGACCGACGAGGAGCTGAAGCCCGTCACCAAGGTCCTCCCCCTCGCCCCCGATCCCTCCGCGCTGCTCCGCAGCCCCGAGAACCTGAAGATCTGCCGGCGCTGCGACGAGCTGATCGGGATTGACTTGAGCGACTGCCCCCACTGCAACCTCCGCCAGACGCCCTGAGGGGCGACAGCTCGGCGTCCTCCGCGGCTCACGGCCCGTCGGCCGCTTCGCC
>CAZXKG010000035.1:8930-19617 GCA_964641695.1 uncultured Conexibacter sp. | reverse complement strand
GGCGTCTGGACACCGTGAGGGGCGACAGCTCGGCGTCCTCCGCGGCTCACGGCCCGTCGGCCGCTTCGCCTTGTGCGTCCTGGATCTGACGCCCCTCAGGGCGTCTGGACACCGTGAGGGCTACTTCTTCTTCTCGGTTGGGGCCAAGTAGGCGTTGTAGAGCAGGCGGGCGGCCGAGTAGGTGCACTTGTAGGAGCGAACCGAGCCGACCTTCTGATGCGGCTTGCTGTGGTCGATCATGTCCTGCTGGATCGCGATCCTCTCGGCCGGGCTCGAGAGCGGCGGGAACGTCCCGCAGTGCTTCTTGCCCCTGCTCGCCAACCAGGCGTCGTCGTTGGCGGTCGCCACCGGCGGATCGTGCGCCAGGGCGGGAATCCAGTTCGACGTCGTGATCGCGACGAAGGTTCCGGCCTTGACCCGCAGCGGCTTGGCCATCGTGAAGATCGGGCGGCGTCCGAGGTGTGCCTTCAGGCCCACCTTCGGCCCCTGCTTGGTCAGCTTGTAGCGGCCGCTCTTCTTCTGCTTCTTCAGCACCGAGATGCGTGCCGAAGGGCTCCCCCAGCCGACGCCCGCCTCCACGCTGGGCCCGCTTTCCGGGGCCTCGGAGAAGAACGCGATCTCGGACTTGCTCGGCCTGGAGAGATCGACCGACCAGGCGACGATCCGACCGTCCTCGCGAACCCTGAACGGGCTTCCCTGTCCGTCCGCGCGCACCTGCAGGCCGGTCACCTCACCGACGGCCTGGCACTGCTTGGACCGGGGAGCGTTCGGGTCCGGCTTGCCGTTCTTCTGCGGCGTCGGGCAGCTCGCCTTCGGCGCCTTCGCGGTCTTGCCGAGGACGACGGCGGCGGCGCCCGAGGCGCTGTCGGCGCGGAGCGCCCAAGCACCGGCAACGACGATGCCGAGCGTCAGCGCCGCCACGGCGACCACGAGCGCGGCACGCCCGCGAGGCGGGCTCGAGGGGGATGGATCGACGTTCTGGATGATGGGGCGAAGCGCTGCCACTAGGAAGACTGAACACTCGGATACCCGAAGTGTTGCGGCCGGGAAGGAGTTCTGGTCAGATTCTAGGCGGGAAGGCCGATCCCTCCCGCTCGGACGGTAAGCCGGGACGAAGCACCGGCACTCGCGAGCGGGCTACTTGTAGCGGTAGGTGATCCGGCCGCGGTCGAGATCGTAGGGGGAGAGCTCGATCTTGACCCGGTCACCGGGCAGGATGCGGATGTAGTGACGGCGCATCTTGCCGGAGATGTGGCCGAGAACCTCGTGGTCGTTGTCGAGCTTCACCTTGAACATGGTGTTCGGGAGGGCTTCGAGCACTTCGCCCTCCATCTCGATCTTCTCTTCCTTGGCCATCGGCGGGCAAGGTTAGCGGCAAAGGTGCCGGATCGATCAGCGACCCTCGAAGGTGGCCTTCCCCGGCCCGTCCCGCAGGAAGCTCGCAACCGCACCCTTCAGGTCCTCGGTGTCGAAGAGCGGGCCGGCGATCTCCCCCGTCACCTCGTCGGCCGCCGCGACCCCGCCATCGAGATAGGCCCGCACGAGGCGCTTGGTGGCCTGGTGGGCGACCGTCGGCCCCGCGGCGAGCGTGCGGGCGAACTTCATTCCCTCCTCCTGCAGCGACTCGGGCGGGACCACCTTGTTGATCACGCCCCACTCGAGCATCGTCTCAGCCGAGTAGAGATCGCCGCTCATCACGAACTCCCGCGCCCGCGCCGGGCCGGCCCGCTCGGCCATCCTCTGCACGCCGCCGCCGAACGGGGTGAGGCCGACCACGCGCTCGACGAGCCCGAACTTCGACCCTTCGGCCGCCCAGATCATGTCGCAGGCGAGCGCCGACTCCAGGCCGGCGGTCAGGCACAACCCGTGGACCAGGGCGATCGTGGGGATCTCGAGCTGCTCGAAAGCCGAGATGTCCTTGACACCCTGGGAGGCGAGCAGGATCCCCTCCTCTCCGTTCTCGGTCGCGGCGAAGACGTTGACGTCGACCCCAGCCGTGAAGACCTTCCCCTCGGCCCTGAACACGCATGCGCGAGCATCGGAGGTGGCAACCGACGCGACGGCGTCGCAGAGGGCGTCGAACGTCCGCTGGTCGAAGAGGTTGACGGGCGGGTAGTCGAGGGTGACCACGGCCACGTCCCCGTCGTAGTCGAGCCTCACCGGGAGCTGGTCCGCCCCCGGAGCCGAGCTCGATCCTCGTTCCTCGTTCGACATCGCGCCTCCCGATCGACGTTTGCTGTCCAAGCCGACTCGGATCGGCCCAGGCGAGACTACCGTTCGGCAAGCCAGCGCCGCAGGTGGGCCACCGCCGCCTCACGGCCTGTGACCTCGCCCGCGTACTGCGCGGCCTGAAGCTCCCGCATCGCCTCGCCGAGCGCCGGCCCGGGCTCGATGCCGAGCTCGCCGGCCAGCTCGTCACCGCGCATCAGCGGCTCTGGCGGGCCCTCCCGCTCCCATGCGACCGCCGCCCCGAGCAGCTCCGCGGCGAGCTCGAGGTGACCGGCGATCGCCTCCTCGCCGACCGCACCCCCGGCGGCGGCCAGGCGATCGGCGACCGTGAAGAGGGTCGTGTCCACCGCCTGGCTCCCGGTTCGATCCAGGTACTCCCAGACGCGCCGGGAGCCGATCGGGCGCTCGCTCACCATGAAGCCAAGGACGAGGTGGTCGCGGGTGATCGCCTCGAGATAGCCCGAGAACTTCCGCGAGGCCCGCAGGCGCCGGCAGAGCTCACGGATCATCTCCGCGCCGACCCGGTCGTGTCCGATGAAGCTGACCCAGCCGTCGCGCTCCTGGCGGGTCGCCGGCTTGCCGACGTCGTGCAGCAGCGCCGCGAAGCGGAGCCCGTCGCGACGCGTCAGCCCCTCTCCCAGCGACTGGGCGAGCAGGCGCTCCACCTCCGCGGCGGCCGATCCGCAGTACGCGGGCAGATCCGATTCGATCTCGAGCATCCGCCGCAGAACCTCGATCGTGTGGCCGTAGGCGTCGAGGTGATGGTTGGCGCTCTGCCCCACCCCGCGCAACGCCTCGAGCTCGGGGAAGACGACGGCCAGCGCGCCGAGCTCGGCCAGCGCCTCGACCGCACGCAGCGGATCCGGCCCGGCGATCATCTGCGTCAGCTCCGCGAACTGGCGCTCGCCGGCCGTCTCGGCGATCCTGCTCGCGGAGGCGCGGGCCGCCTCGGCGCTCGCCGCGTCCAGCCCGAAGTCGCCGACGGCGGCGAATCGCGCCGCCCGCAGGATCCGCAGCGGATCATCCTCGAAGCTCGCCCGCGAGCTGACCCGCAGGACCCGCGAACCGAGGTCCTCGAGGCCGCCGGCCGGATCGAGGAGGGTCCCGGAGACGAGCGGAACCGCCATCGAGTTGATCGTGAAGTCCCGCAGCCGCAGGTCGGCTTCGATCGAGTCGGCGCGCAGCGCGGCGATGTCGACCTTCCAGCCGCCGTCGCGATCGACCACGCGCCAAGTCTCGAACTCCTCTGAAAGCTCGAACGGGTGGCCACCGGCATCCTCGGCGAGATGGTTGGCGGCAGCCCGCACGTCGCCGTCGAAGGCGAGGTCGAGATCGGTGACCGGCACGCCGAGCGCGGCGTCCCGCACCGCCCCACCGACGATCCAGACGCGATCGCCGACATCACGCAACGCCGCCCGGGCGACCGAGACGACCTCGGAGTCGCCGAGCGCTCCTTCGATCTCCGCGAGCCGGCCGGGACCGCTCATCGCCGATGCGCCTTCAGCACCCGCGGCGATATCCCGCAGGTGATCTCGTAGTTGATCGTCCCCAGCACCCGGGCGAGCTCCTCGGCGGTGATCGCGTCCTCGCCCTGGGCGCCCAGCAGGACCGCCGGCTCCCCCAGCTCGACCGCGGGCGCGCCGTCCGCGTCGAAGGTGACGTTGTCCATCGAGATCGTCCCGACCATGCGACGCCGCCTGCCCCCGACCAGGATCTCCGCCCGGTTGGAGAGGCCGCGCCTGATCCCGTCCCCGTAGCCGATCGGCGCGACGCCGACGTCGGTGTCCACCTCCGCATGCCAGCTCCGGCCGTAGCCGACGCTCTCGCCGGCGCCGATCCGCTTCAGGTCCGCCACGTAGCTGTGGACGGACATCGACGCTTCCAGGCCGTGCCGGGCCGCGTCGATCCCGGAGGGGTCGAGCCCGTAGATCGCGACCCCGCAGCGGACCATGTCCAGGTGGTAGTCGGGGTCGCGCAAGGTCGCGGCGCTGTTGGCGACGTGCAGGGAGACGTCCGGGTGCGCGGCCCGCACCTGCTCGGCCACCGCCCGGTAGCGCTCGAACTGCTCGCGCAGGTAGGCGTCGTCCTCCTCGTCCGCCGTCGCGAAGTGGGTCCACAAGCCCGCCGGCACGACGCGCTCGTCCTCCGCCGCCCGCTCGAGAAGTCGATGCACGGCCTCGCCGTCGCGCTCGCCGAGACGCCCCATCCCGGTGTCGTACTTGATGTGGACGCGGGGGACGAACCCGAGCTGACCGGCGCGCTCGGCGATCTTCTGCAGGCCCTCGGCCCGCCAGCAGGCGAGCTCCGCGCGCGCTTGCAGGGCGACGTCCAGCTCGGCATCGGTCAAGGCGCCCATCAGGAAGATCGGCACCTCCTGCCCGAGTCGCTCGCGCAGCTCGAAGGCCTCGGTCGCGGTCGCCACCGCGAGTGTCCGCGCCCCCCCTCGCAGGGCCGCCTCCGACGCCTCGATCATCCCGTGCCCGTAGGCGTTCGCCTTCACCACCGCGCACAGTGAGCTGCCTGCGGCGAGGCGCTCCACGAGCAGGCGGCAGTTGCGCTCGATCGCGCCCAGGTCGATCACCGCGACCGCGCGCTGGAATGGGTCGTGGGTGCTCACTCGATCCCCCGGGCCCCCGGATCGAGCCCGAGCGGGAGCGCCTCGATCACGTCGGTCGCGACGACCGAGTCGACGCCGACGCCGGCCGCGGCGAACCTGCCGCTTCGGGCATGCGCGTAGACCGCCGCCGACGCTGCCGCGAAGGGCGTGGTGCCGCGCGCCAGAAGCGCCGCGGTCAGCCCGCCGAGGACATCGCCGGTTCCGGCCGTCGCCAGGGCGGGCGACGCGAGCTCGTTGACCACGATCGACCTGCCGTCGGTGACGATCGTGTCATCGCCCTTGAGCACGACGATCGCCCCGGCCCGATCGGCGGCGGCGCGAGCACGATGGACGCGCCGGGCGGAGACCTCCGCTGCATCCCCTCCGAGCAGTCGTGCCAGCTCTCCCGCATGTGGGGTGAGGATGGTCGGCGCCGTCCGGGCGGCGAGCAGCTCGAGATCGGTGCCGAGGGCGTTGAGAGCGTCCGCGTCGATCACCAGCGGCGCGGCGATCGAAGGAGCGAGGTCGCGCACGAGCTCAGCGGTCCCCTCCTGCCTGCCGATGCCAGGCCCGATCAGGACCGCGGCGGCTCGCTCGGCCCGCTCGAGCAGCGGCCCGGCCGCCTCCGCCGTGAGGCTCCCGTCGACCTCGGCCAGACCCAAGGTCATCTCCTCCGTGAGCTTGACCTCGAAGATCGGCTCGAGCGAGGAGGGAACGCCGACGGTGACGTACCCTGCGCCGCCCCTGGCAGCCGCCATCGCCGCCATGCAGGCCGCCCCGGTCATGCCGCGCGAGCCACCGACGACCAGCACCTCCCCCGACGTGAACTTGGTCGACTCCGCCCCCCTCCCCGGTGGCTTCGCGAGCGCATCGACGCCGATCGTCCACGCGGCCGGGCGGATCTCCGAACCCTGGGGAACTCCGATCTCGGCGACGACGACCTCGCCGCAACGCTGCTTGCCGGGGGCGACGAACATCCCCAGCTTGGCGGCGTGGAAGGTCACGGTCGAGCTCGCCCGCACGGCGAGGCCCGCGACCTCCCCGCTCGAAGCATCGACTCCTGACGGGAGATCGCAGGCGAGCACCGCCACGCCCGCGCCATGAGCGTCGGCGATCGCGCCGATCGCCGATGCCGCGGGGTCGCGGGCCTCACCGGAGAAGCCCGTGCCGAAGATCGCGTCGACGATCACCGCCGAGCCGGCGAGCATCGACCCCACGTCCCCGCCGGCTTCGACCCAATCGCCATCGAGTCGTCCGAGGTTCACCGCGGCATCCCCCTCGCATTCGTTCCCCGGCCAGAGCAGGAGGACGTCC
Organism: uncultured Conexibacter sp.; assembly: GCA_964641695.1. Taxonomy (GTDB): domain Bacteria; phylum Actinomycetota; class Thermoleophilia; order Solirubrobacterales; family 70-9; genus RHKX01. The sequence goes on along the minus strand of CAZXKG010000035.1, from coordinate 13,478 downwards.
ACGCGGTGGCCGGCGCTACGTAGTAGGCGGGCGGCGACGAACCCGTCGCCCCCGTTGTTGCCCTTGCCGCAGACGATCCGGATCGGCCCGCCCCCACCGGAGGCGGCGGCCAGCCGCTCGGCCTCGCGGGCGAGCGCGGATCCCGCCGCCTCCATCAGCTCCAGCGAAGGCACGCGCCGCTCCTCGATGGCCCAGCGGTCGGTCGACCTCATCCCCGCTGCGTCGAAGAGCGGCCGTCCGGATTGCTCGCTGCTCACGGCCCCAGCCTACGATGCCGAGCCGCGAGACATCGCGAGCACAACCGCAGCCGCGTTCCCGCGCGAGTGGGTGAGCGAGACGGACAGCGCGAGGTCGCGATCGCTCGCGATCTCCGCCGCCGCCCCGTGCAGGAGCAGCTCCGGCCGGGGATCGCCGATCACCTCGACGTCGAGCGGCCCACAGCCACCTCCGAGCGCCTTGATCGCCGCCTCCTTCGCCGCGAACCTGGCCGCGTAGTGCTGAGCGGGACGACCGCGTCGCTCGCAGGCGGCGATCTCGCCGGGACGAAAGAGGCGCTCGGCCAGCCGGGGCCGGCGGCCGAGCGCCCTCTCGATCCGGTCGATCTCGATCAGATCGATCCCGAGCGCAGGTGCACCCGGGACCACGCTCACGGCAGCGTCACCGCCGCTGCCTCGGAGTCGGAGCTCGACTCGGGCTGGTCCTGGAGGCCGAGGACGACCTCCGCGTTGGTCCGGCCGTCGCTGACCTCGCCGCCGCCGATCAGGTAGTCGAGCGCGTTCAGGTAGGGGCGCGCAGCCTCGAGATCGGGGCTGATCTGCCCGGTGCTGTCCACCAGCTCGAAGATCGGCGGGAAGTCGATGAACAGGCTCGGGATCATCTCGTCGTCGATCGCGCCCTTGGCGGCGTCGAAGGCGTCGGAGTCAGCGAGCGTCGAGCTCGGGTTGAGCACGTCATTGACGGTGACCGCGCCGCCGGCGACGACGAACTTGCCGTCCTGCACGGCGAACTGGGCGCCGAACGGGACGCCGACGCCCTGGATGTCGAACCCGACGTCGGTCGGCGCGACCTTGACGTCGCGGCTCTTGGCGATCGAGCTCTGCAGTGAGGAGACCGCGTCCTTGGCGGCGCCCTCGTCATCGGTGGTGATGATCATCCCGCCGCCGAGGCCGCCGAGGATCGAAGTCCCCTGCATGAACCCGGAGACGTCACCGATCCAGTCGAGATCCTTGGTGAGATCGAGCCCCGTCGCGCTTTCGATCTCGGCGAACGGGTCGACGTCGGGAGCGAACTGCCCAGCCGAACCGGGCAGGTTCGCCTCGAACGCCTTCTGCGCCTGCTCGATCCCGAGCTGGATCTGCTCGCCCACGCCACCGGCGCCGAACGCGAGCCAGGCATCGGCGGGCAGGCTGCTGAGGACGTCGGTCGGAACCGGCGTCTCGTCGGTCGCGGCGCTGCTGGCGCCGAGGCCGAGGGAGTCCGCCGTAGCGGTGCCCCATGCGGCGACGGGGCCGTCGCCGTACATCTCGAGCTGCTTGCGGAGCTGCGCGACGTCGGCTGCCTCGACCTCCTTGGACTGCTCAGCCAGATCGACCAGTCCGGTCGGGTTGGCCGAGAGCGCGAAGACGGCGTCGTCGGGAACCTCGTCGAGTCCGGTCTGATCGTCGCTGAGCCCGGCGAAGTTCTCGCCCGCCTTGGCGTCGATCGCCCGCTCGACGCTGCCGGTCACGCCGGCGACCAGGAAGTCCCCGTCGATCCCGACCGCGCCATCGTCCATCTCGGTGAGCTGGATGCCGTTGTAGTCGCGGGTCTTGGAGCCGCGCTCCGACTCCGAGACCTTGGTGACGAACGCCTCGGCGGCGGCGGTGTCGGTTACGGCAACGACCGCGGCACCGGCGGGATCGCCGCTCCGCTTGTCGAGGGAATCGACGAAGAACCCGCCGCGGGCGCCGAGCCAAGGCTCGATGTCGGCTGAGTAGGTGATGTCCTCACCCTCCGAGGAGAGGGCGTCGTCGATCTCGGCGCGGAGCTTGCCGCCGATGTCGTCGGTGACCAGGAGCTTCGAGAGAGCGGACTCGAGGTTCGTAGCCTGATCCCCCTCGGGACGGACCACCGCTTCGATGTAGAAGGGGGCGTCCGCGGGGACCATCGTCGCCGGGTCCGGGCCGAGGTCGGCGATCTCGTCAGCTTCGTCGTCTCCCCCGCAAGCCACGAAGAACGTGGCGAGAATGGCAAGGGCTGCGACGGAAATGAGTCCAAGCAGTTTGTTGCGCATCGGCGGGATGCTAGTGGCGCCGGCCGCGGAAGGGCGGCAGCCGGGTGCCGCCCCTACTCGACCGTGACCGTCTTGGCGAGGTTCCTGGGCTGGTCGACGTTCAGTCCGAGCAGGCGGGCGACGTGGTAGGACAGCAGCTGGAGCGGGATCACCGCCAGGATCGGCTGCAGGATCCAGTCGGTTCGTGGCACGTAGAGGGTCTGATCGGCCGCCTCGCCGACCTGGTCGGAGCCGGCGGTACCGATCGCGATCACGTCGGCGCCGCGCGCGCGAACCTCGGCGACGTTGGAGAGCATCTTGTCGAGCACGGGGCTGTCGGTGGCCACGCAGACGACGGGCGTGGTCTCGTCGAGCAGGGCGATCGGGCCGTGCTTCATCTCCCCGGCGGCGTAGGCGTCGGAGGGGATGTAGGAGATCTCCTTCATCTTCAGCGCGCCCTCCAGGCAGACCGGGAGGCCGATGTGGCGTCCGAGGTAGAGGAAGAAGCGACCCTCGTAATGGCTGCGGGCGATCGCCCGGACCTGCTTGTCGGTCGAGTCGATCGTCTCCTCGATCCTCCTCGGCAAGGCCTTCAACTCGGTGATCAGCTCGCGCGCGCGCTCGCGGTCGATCCGCCCACGCGCCTGCGCCAGCCAGAGGCCGAACAGGTAGATGGCTGCGACCTGGCTCGTGAACGTCTTGGTCGCCGCGACACCGATCTCGAGGCCGGCGCGGGTGAACAGGACCGAGTCGGCGTCGCGGGTGGCCTGGCTGCCCATCACGTTGGTGATCGCGAGGACGTGAGCGCCGCGCTCGCGCGCCAGCCTCATCGCCGCCAGCGTGTCGGCGGTCTCGCCCGACTGGGTGATGCCGATGACCAGGTCGTCGGGTCCGATCACCGGGTCGCGGTAGCGGTACTCGGACGCGACGTCCATCTCGACCGGGATCCGGCCCCAGGACTCGATCGCGTACCGCCCGATCAGACCGGCGTGGTAGGAGGTGCCGCAGGCGACGATCACGACACGGCGCATTCCGGCGGCCTGCTCGGGGGTGAGCGTCAACTCGCTCAGGTCGACCCGGTCGACCTCGTTGAGCCGATCGGTGATCGTCTCGGCGACGGCGTCGGGCTGCTCGTGGATCTCCTTCATCATGAAGGTCGGGTAGCCGCCCTTCTCGGCGGCCTCCTCGTCCCAGGTCACCTCCTCGATCTCCCGCACCTGCGAGACGCCGGCGGCATCGGTGACCCGGACTCCGTCGGTGGAGACGACGACGATCTCGCCGTTCTCGATCTGCATCACCTCGCGCGTCTCGCGGAGGAAGGCCGGGATCGCCGATGCGAGGAAGGCCTCGCCGTCGCCGACGCCGATCACCAGCGGGCATTCCTGGCGCGCGGCGACGAGCACGTCGGGATGCTCGACGTGCATGGCGACGAACGCGTAGTGCCCGCGGAGCTCCCCGAAAGCGGCGCGGACCGCGACCTCGAGGTCCCCCTGGTAATGGCGCTCGATCAGGTGGGCGACGATCTCGGCGTCGGTCTCGGAGCTGAACTCGTGACCCTCGGCGAGCAGCTCGGTCCGCAGCTCCGAGTGGTTCTCGACGATGCCGTTGAGGACGATGTGAACCTCGCCGCGCTCGTCGCAATGCGGATGGGCGTTCTCCTCGGTGACCCTCCCGTGGGTAGCCCAACGGGTGTGGGCGAGGCCGGTCGTGGCCTCCGCCTCGGCGACGGCCACCGCTCCCTCGTCGCGACCGTTCTCGACCGCGGCGCGCAGGTTCGCGAGGTTGCCGACGGCGCGGACCGATTCGATCCTCCCGTCTTCGAGCAGGGAGAGACCGGCGGAGTCGTATCCGCGGTACTCGAGCTTCTCGAGGCCAGCTATGAGGAGGTCACGGCATGGCCTACCGCCCACATATCCGACGATGCCGCACATGAGGTCTCCAGGGTCGACGGGGAGCTAAAGAATAAGGCGGTCGCCTAACCGAGCTCTCGACGGGCCGCGGCGAGCAAGCGATCGAGCACTTCGCCGCACTCGTTCTCGTCGGGGGCCTCGACCATGATCCGGACCAGCGGCTCGGTCCCGGAGGGCCTGACGAGCACCCGGCCCCGGCCCTCGAGCTTCGCCGCCTCAGCGTCCACCGCCTCCCAGAGGGCGGCGGCGGAGTCGAGCTTCTCGCGTGAGGGGATGCGGACGTTCTCGAGCCGCTGCGGGAGCTTCGTCATCGGGCGCGACCCGGAGAGCGGCTTGCCGCCCAGGGCCTGCATGACGAGCAGCGCCGCGGCCAGCGCGTCGCCGGTG
>CAZXKG010000035.1:0-8920 GCA_964641695.1 uncultured Conexibacter sp. | reverse complement strand
GGGCTGGCCGCGGCGCTGCTCGTCATGCAGGCCCTGGGCGGCAAGCCCGTCGCCGGTGGCGATGAAATCGGTCCAGATGATGTGGCCCGACTGCTCGCCGCCGATGCTCCAGCCGCGCCCGAGCAGCTCCTCGATCACGTAGCGATCGCCGACGTTCGTGACGGCGACCTCGATCCCCGAGTCCCTCATCGCCTGGTGGAAGCCGTAGTTGCTCATCACCGTCACCGCTACGCCGCCGGGCAGCCTGCCCTCCCGATGCAGGTGCTGCGCGGCGATCGCGACGATCTCGTCGCCGTCGAACTCGCGCCCCTCCCCGTCGACGGCGAGCATGCGATCGCCGTCGCCGTCGAAGGCGAAGCCGATCTCGGCGCCGCTCTCGATCACGGTCCGGGCGATGTTGTCGAGGTGAGTCGAGCCGCACCGCTCGTTGATGTTCCTGCCGTCGGGCTCGTCGGCGATCGTGATCACGTCGGCGCCGAGCGCCTCGAAGACGGCGGGAGCAACCTCGAAGGTGGCACCGTTGGCGCAGTCGAGGACGATCCGGCGGCCGCTGAGATCGAGGTCGAACTTGCCCTGGAGCTCGCGCGTGTAGGCGCGCCCCGACCCCTCGAGCTTGCGGATCCGCCCTGACGCGGTTGCAGCCGTCGGCGTCGCCGCGACCTGTGCCTCGATCCGAGCCTCGGCCTCGTCGTCGAGCTTGCGAGCGTCCCTGCCGAAGAACTTGATCCCGTTGTCCTGCCAGGGGTTGTGCGACGCCGAGACGACCGCGGCGAGGTCGAGCCCATGCCGGAGCAGGAGGATCGCGGCGGCCGGCGTGGGCAGCACGCCGCCGAGGAAGACGTCCGCGCCACCGGCGGCGAACCCCGCGGCAAGGGCAGACTCCAGCATGTGACCTGACTCCCGCGTGTCGCGGATGATCAGGACCTGCGGCCGCTCCCGCTCCAGCTCCTCCGCCGCGGCGCGTCCGAGAGCCACCGCGAGCTCAGGCGTGAGCAGCTCCCCCACGGGCCCCCGAACCCCGTCGGTCCCGAACAACTTCCGCATCTCAGCATCACCGCCGGGCGGGGAGGTCTCTAGCGCTTGCTGAACTGCGGACGCTTGCGGGCCTTCTTCAGGCCGGCCTTCTTGCGTTCCTTGCGACGGTCGTCGCGCGTCAGCAGACCGCGACGCTTGAGCTCGCCGCGGAGCTCCGGCTCGAGCGTGGTCAGAGCGCGGGCGAGACCGTGGCGGACCGCGCCCGCCTGGCCGCTGATGCCGCCACCGTGGACCCGGACCCGGACGTCGACGCTGCCGTCGTAGCCCGCGGTGACCAGGGGCTGGCGAGCCAGTGCCTGAAGCTGGGTGCTCGGGAAGTACTCCTCGATCGCGCGGTCGTTGATCTTGAAGCTGCCGGATCCGGCGTTGACCAGGACGCGGGCGACGGCGCTCTTGCGCTTGCCGGTCGCCTGCACGTGGGCGTCGCCGGGGACCGTCACCTTGCGGTTGCTGATCGCCTCGTCCTCGAGGTCGTCAGCGGTGGCGGCCGCCTCGCGCGCAGCGCGCTCCTCCTCCTCGGCCTCGCGCGCAGCGCGCTCCTCGGCGGTGAGCTCCTGCTCGTCCTCGATCGCGATCGGCTCGAGGTCGGCGCCGGGTACGACGTCCTTCTTCTTCTCCTTGGCGGAGTCGGGCTTGGCGCTTCGCTCGGCCTGCGGCTCCTCGGCAGGAGCCTCCTCCGCCTGCTCCGGCTGCCCCTCGGCGGCTGCGGTCGCCTCCTCGGGCTCCTCGGCTGCGGCGGGGGTAGCTGCCTCGTCGGCCTCCGTCGTCTCAGCCTCGGGTGCCTCGGCCTCGGGTGCCTCGGCGTCCGTCGATTCGGCTTCGGGTGTCTCAGCTTCGGATGTCTCGGCGTCCGGTGCTGCTTCAGCTTCGGGTGTCTCGGCCTCCGTAGCTTCGGCGTCGGCCTCCGTCGCCTCGGCGGCAGGCTCGCTCGCCTCCGGCTCCTCAGTCTCTCGCTCTTCGCTCTCGCTCACCTGTTGACCTCCAACGGCTTGGGCTGCTGAGCGGAATGGGGATGATCTGGCCCGGAGTACACCTTCAGCTTGAGAAACTGCTTCCGCGCGAGCTTGTTACGGGGGAGCATGCCCTTGACCGCGAGCCGGATCACGTCCTCGGGCTTACGGTCGAGCATCTCGGCGAGGCTGCGCGAGCGGATACCGCCCGGAAAACCGCTGTGCCGGTAGTAACGCTTCGACTGCAGCTTGTCGCCCGTGACGGCGATCTTCTCGGCGTTGACGACGACGACGAAGTCCCCGACGTCGCAGTGCGGCGTGTACTCGGGCTTACGCTTACCGCGAAGGGTGTCGGCGATCTGGGTCGCGAGACGGCCCAGGGTCTGCCCCTCGGCGTCGACCACGAACCACTCGCGCTCACGATTTTCTGGTGTTGCTACGAAAGTCTTCATTCCGCGAAAACAGCCGCGTGCATCCCGGTGGACGACGCGGCGGCGCGGAATCATAGCTACTGGCGGGCGATGGGGTCTGTAGCCGTGGCTATACTGCCCGCCGAAAGACCTGCCGAGTTCCCGATCGACGTTCGGTCGGGAGGCGGGGGAACCGCATGGGGCGCCCAACGAGCGCCCCACGGGGCGAATACGTGACCACTGTCCGTTAGCGCATCTCTTCCGCGCGAGCCCGTCAGCTAACCCCGTAGGCAAGCGAACGAGAGGTTCTGATCAAGTGCTGACCGGCCGAAAGCTGACCGGGGGTGTGCCCCGATCGTGACCGCGCGAAGGCGGTTGGCGATCCTCGTTGCCGTAACGGTGACGGCCGTTGCGACGGCGGCTGGATCGGCCGCGGGCATGGGCGGCGGCATCGGAGCCCCCGATCCCCCTCAGGTACGGGACGTGATCTGCGCCTCGGGCTGCCTCGACGTCCGCAAGGTCGCGGTCGGCGGCAAGATTCGGATAGACGGTCGCTCGCTCGCCGCCGTCGAGGCGATCGAGTTCGCGGGAAGGGCGAGCGTCAAGCCGACCTCGACCTCGGAGACGAAGGTCACGGCGAAGGTTCCGAGCGGCGCCGAGAACGGCCCCGTCACCGTCCGCACGGTCTCGGGGATGACCGCGAGCTCGGCCGCCAAGCTCAGCGTCTCTGCGGCGAGGGCGCTGCAGGCCGACAGCGGCTTCAAGGTCACGCGAGCGGTCGCCACCCCGGCCAAGACCTACTTCGACGACAAGCGTCCTAGCTCCGTCGAGTACATCTTCAAGGGCAAGACCAACGTCGACGTCCGGGTCGACGTCGTCTCCGCCGAGTCCGGGGAGGTCGTGGATTCGATCATGCAGAGGGACAGGAAGCCCTTCGCCAACCACAGCGCGCGCTGGAACGGCCTCGACTCGGACAACAAGATCCCGCCGGGGGGCAAGTACCGCTTCAAGATCACCCCGATGGGAACGGCCGATGGCCGTCCCGGCGCGGCGCGGTTCAAGTACTACGACCACATCTTCCCCCTGCACGCGAAGAAGGTGGGCTACGGCGACGGCATCGGCGCCGGGCGCAACCACCAGGGCCAGGACGTCTTCGCGCGCTGCGGGACCAAGGTCGTCGCCGCCCGCGGTGGACGGGTGCAGGCGAGCAAGTACCACTCGGCCGCCGGCTACTACGTGGTGATCGACGGCGTTCGCACCAAGCGCGACTACGCCTACATGCACCTCGAGAGGCGCGGACGGCCGAAGGTCGGGGACCGGATCCGCACCGGCGAGCGGATCGGCTTCACCAGCGACACCGGCCGCGCCAGCGGCTGCCACCTGCACTTCGAGCTCTGGTCCGCACCCGGCTGGTACGAGGGCGGCAAGCCGCTCAGCCCCACCCGCCTGCTGAAGCGCTGGGCGAGCTGGCGCTAGCTACACGAGCCGGTAGTCGAGCCGGGCGGCGACCTGGGCGAGGGGCCTGAGCAAGGCGGGGTCGGCGAGTGGGCGGTTGAAGTCGGGGTGGGTCGGCATCGCGTCCTCGGAGCGGGGGTCCCAGAGGACGATGCACCGCCCCCCGCCGAGGACGGCGGACGGCCAGATCAGGCCATCGAGCAGGTTCCCGAGCTGGTCGTGGATCGCCCGCGCCCACTGCCTGGATCGGCGCCGATCCCCTGCGCAGAGCGCCTGCGTCCCGCCGGCGCGGAGAGTCCAGGCGGAGCCGAGGTCGAGCAGCTCGAGCTCGCGAGACGGGGTCCAGAGCGCGAGCCAGGGCTCGCCGGCCCTGAGATCGATCACCCGCGACGCCTGGAGGCTCTCCGCCACGCAGGTGTCGAGGATCGGGTAGCGGCCCCTGACGGCGGCATACAGGACGCCCCGCTCGCCTGCTTGGTGCGGATCGAACCTCGCACTCCACAGCGGTCCCTCCCGCCGGTAGTCGGCCCATCCGCCCGCACGAAGGCCGCCGCGGGCGTAGAGGCGCCCGAGACGATCGCGCATCCGGATCAGCTCGTTCCCCTCCGGCCGGGGCAGGGTCCGGGGCGGCGGGGGCGACGTCTCCGTCAAAGCTCGGCAGCGAGGGCGATGACGATGCCGGGGTCTCCCCCGCCCGCCAGCCACTCGATCGGCGCGAGGGGGTCGCCTCCGTCGCCCTCGGGCGCAAGCTCCGGCTGGGGCGTCGTGAGGAAGCCCTGCACGGTCAGCGGGTGCAGCTCGGCGCTCATCGCAACCAGCACGTCGGAGAGCCCGGGCACGACTCCGCCCGAGCGAAACTGCCAGGCAGGCAGCTTCCATCCCCGTCCGGGTCTGATCCCGTAGAGCCGGCGCTCGGCGAGCAGCTGCCGGACGCGCGACTGCGAGACGCCCAGGGCTGCCGCCGCCTCCTCGGTACCCAGCCCATCGGCCAGCATCCGCAGGTAGGCGGTCCCGCTCTCACGGAGCGGATCGCCGACGAGCGTCACGTCCGGATCGATCCCCTCCTCGGCGAGCACCGCCGTCTCCCGCTCCGACAGCTCCCTACCCGGCTCCCCCAGCATCCGCGGAGAGCGTTCGAGCGCGTCGGACACCCATCCGATCACCTCCTCGAGGCTGCGATCACGGCTTCGAGCCAAGGGCTCCAGCTCATCGAGCAATGTTGCCAAGTTCCTCACCTTCCTAACGATACTGAGCTTCGTTAGCTTGCGTTAGTGCAACCGGCGGACCGCGAAACGGGCCAGCCCTCATCCAGGTAAACCCCGCGACCCACCATCGCGCCCCCCGGCATCCGGCGGTCGGGGGCAACCTGTGGGCGCGCAAGGGGGGCGCGAAGCGGGCCACCGGAGTTATTAGGGGCAGACCAGCTGCCCCCCACCCGACGGAGGTCAAGATGCGACGAACCATGCCGACAGCGCCGGCGACCGCCGCTACCCTTGAAAGTGTGACCGCGAAGGAGAAGATCCTGGCCGAGGCGCCGGATTGGACCGAGGCCCAGGCTGAGGCTGCGCTGAACGCCGCAGAGAGCAACGCGGGCCTCGAGCTGACGATCCTCTACGAGGATGGCGAGGAAGGCTGGATCGTCGCCTCGATCCCTGCCGTACCCGGGGTCTTCAGCCAGGGTCGCACCCGAGACGAGGCACGTGCCAACGTGCTTGACGCGCTCGCCCTGATGCTCTCGCCGGAACCAGGCGAGGGACGCGAGCGGGAGTCTCTGCACCTGACCGTGGTGTGAAGCTCCGCAAGGCGAACGCTGACGGCGCTAAGCGGCAAGCAGGGCGTTCTGAGACGCCCCTGACAGGCCTACCCGGCGAGCAGCTCGACCCGGCGCTTGGATGCGCCGGCGGCGAGTCGGGCGTCGAAGGTGACCACGCGCGTATCGAGCTCCTCGGCCAGCGCAACGTAGAGCGCGTCGTAGAAGCTGAGGTTGTGACGGTGCCGCCAGGCACGTCCGATGAGGGGCGCGTGTGCGACTCGGGTAACCGGGAGCGCGCTGAGATCGTCGAGGGCGGCCCGCGCCGTGGCGACGCTCAGCTCACCTCCGGCGACGAGCCCCCGCAAGGCGTGACCCACCTCCGCATCCAGGAGATGCGGGGCCCAGAGGTCAGACCGATCGTCTCGCAGCCGCTGGGCGGCAAGGGCGGCGGCTTCCGCCCCAGCCAGGAACTCGACCACGACAGATGCGTCGACTACCGGCACCTGAGACGGTTTACGCGTCGCGGGCGTCGCGAACTGCGGCGACCACGGAGGCGGTAGTCACCCCCGACGGACCACGAGCCGCCACGCGCGCCTCGATCTCCTCCAGCGAGGGCCGCGACGCGGTCGCGATCAGGTCCTGCTTCAGGTAGTCGGAGAGCGACGTCCCGAGCATCGCGGCGCGGGCTTTCAGCGTTCGATGAACGTCCTCGGGAACGTTCCGGATCTGAATCATCTTGCTCATGCGAAGCACATTATCGCATGTGACCCACATGCATCTACATGCCCGACCGCTATGTGGATCACGACGGGTAAGGCGTAGGTGCGACAGTTGCCCTGGGCGCCGACGGAGCGACCACCGGGGGCACGCAGAAGGACTGCCAGAGCTCGCGGTAGCGGCCGGCGGCGGGAACCTGGAGCTGTACGAGACGCGTGCCCGACGCGACCTGCGCCGCCTCGACACCCGTTCGCATCCGGATCCTCGAGTCGATCGACAAGCTGACCCGTGATCCTGCGGAAGGACGTGGTCTGCGACGTCTGCGCGGACGTCCGGAACTGCGGCTGCGCGTTGGCGACTGGCGAGTGATCCTCGAGATCGATCGCACCGAGCAGACCGTCACGGTCCTGCGAGCCCTGCCGCGTAGCCGCGTCTACGGCCGGTAGGGGACGATCCGGCCTACTCCCACTCGATCGTGGCGGGGGGCTTGCTGGAGATGTCCAGCGCCACGCGGTTCACGCCTGAGACCTCGTTGATGATCCGGCTGGAGGCCCGCTCGAGGAGGTCGTAGGGCAGGCGGGCCCAGTCGGCGGTCATCGCGTCGTCGGAGGTGACGGCGCGGATCACGATCGGGTAGGCGTAAGTGCGACCGTCGCCCTGGACGCCGACGGAGCGGACGACCGGGAGGACGCAGAAGGACTGCCAGAGCTCGCGGTAGAGGCCCGCCGCGCGGACCTCCTCTTGGAGGATCGCGTCCGCCTCGCGGAGGATCTCGAGGCGCTCCTCGTTGACCTCGCCGCCGACGATCCTGATCGCCAGGCCAGGGCCCGGGAACGGCTGCCGCCAGACCATGCGGTCGGAGAGGCCGAGCTCGGAGGCGACCGCCCTGACCTCGTCCTTGAACAGCATCCGCAGCGGCTCGACCAGATCGAACTCGAGGTCGTCGGGGAGGCCACCGACGTTGTGGTGGGACTTGATCGTCGCCGCGCCCTCGCTGCCGCCCGATTCGATCACGTCCGAGTAGAGCGTCCCTTGCACGAGATGGCTGACGTCGTCGAGCTTGCTCGCCTCCTCCTCGAAGACGCGGATGAACTCCTCGCCGATGATCTTGCGCTTGCGCTCGGGATCGTCGACGCCGGCCAGCCTCGCGAGGAACCGGGCGCGGGCGTCGACATGCACCAGCTTGATCCCGAGCCCCTCGCGAAAGGTGCTCACGACCTGCTCGGCCTCACCCTTGCGCAACAGCCCGTGATCGACGAGGACGCAGGTGAGCTGATCGCCCACGGCCCGGTGGACGAGCGCAGCGGCCGTCGCGGAATCGACGCCGCCGGAGAGCCCGCAGATGACTCCCCCCTCCCCGACCTGCGCGCGCACGCGGGTGACCTGCTCGTCGATGACCGAAGCCGCCGACCACTGCTCCTCACAACCCGCGACCTCGCGCAGGAACCGCTCGAGGATCGCTTGGCCGTGAGGTGTGTGGACGACCTCGGGGTGGAACTGGATCCCGTAGAGACCGCGCTCGACGTGCTCGCAGGCAGCCACCGGCGAGCCCGGGCTGGAGGCGAGCGCCGTGAACCCCTCGGGCGGCTCGAAGACGGCGTCACGGTGGCTCATCCAGCACTGCTGCTCCTCGGGCAGGCCGGCCATCAGCCTGCCGCCGCCGCCGATCAGGGTCAGCTCGGTGCGGCCGAACTCGCCCCGCTCGGCGCCCTCGACCCTGCCCCCGAGCTGTTGCACCATCGCCTGCATCCCGTAGCAGATGCCCAGGACCGGGATGCCCAGCTCGAGCAGCTCGGTCCGCAGCTTCGGCGCGCCCGGCTCGTAGACCGACGCAGGTCCACCGGAGAGCACCAGCGCTCGCGGCGCGCGACGCTTGATCCGCTCGATGTCGACGTCCCGCGGAAGGAGCTCGGCGAAGACTCCGCACTCGCGGATCCGCCGGGCGATCAACTGGGAGTACTGGCCGCCGAAGTCGAGGACCAGCACCTCCTCACGACCGACCGGCAGATCCCCCGCCCCCCCGGCTCCGGGCTCCGCCACCGGAGCCTCGGCCGTCTGCCCGCCGCCCCCCATTCAGTCGTCGGAGACCGCGACGCCGTTGGCGACCGCCGAGCGGCCGTTGGAGCCCATGCCGACGGCCTGGCTGCGCTGCAGCTGCTTGCCCTCCGTCTGCAGCGCCGGCGCGACCATCACCTCGGCCCGATGGAAGGAGGGGATGTCCTCGTAGCCGGTGGTGGCCATCGAGGTGCGCAGCGCGCCCATCAGGTTGAACGTGCCGTCGTTCTCGTTGGCGGGGCCCAGCAGGATCTGCTCCAACGTGCCGTCCTGGTGCGTGGTGACGCGCGTGCCGCGAGGCAAGGAGGGATGGAAGGTCGCCCTGCCCCAGTGGTAGCCGCGGCCCGGTGCTTCCTCGGCTCGCGCCAGCGGGGATCCGATCATCACCGCGTCGGCTCCGCAGGCGATCGCCTTGGAGACGTCTCCCCCGGTCCGCATGCCGCCGTCGGCGATCACGTTGCAGTACTGCCCGGTCTCGAGCATGTGCTGGGAGCGCGCCGCCGCGACGTCGGCGATCGCCGTCGTCTGGGGGACGCCGATCCCGA
>CAZXKG010000034.1:12698-23587 GCA_964641695.1 uncultured Conexibacter sp. | reverse complement strand
GCATGTGTTAAGCACACCGCCAGCGTTCGTCCTGAGCCAGGATCAAACTCTCCGTAAAAAATGACTCGAGGGTTTCAATCCCAACCAGGTGTCACCCTGATCGGGTTCCTCTGTCTTACTGAGAGTCGTCATGTCTTGGCTTATGTGGTTGTCACTTACACGTGTGACAACCCAACATGACAGGTTCATGTAAATGCCCGGCCTCGCCGCTGGCGACGGACCGGGTCGGACTTCGATGCATCTTGGAGACCGAGGTCTCCAGATACATGCACTGCTCAGTTTTCAAGGACCGTCGCGCTCCGGTTTCGGGGGATTCCCGAGGGCCAGAACGGCTGCCATCAAGGCGGCGAGGGACTATAGCGAATTCAGCGAGGCGTGTCCAGCTCGGCGCTGGAATCGCTCCGAGCTGAACCGTCAGGCCTTCGCGATTCGCACGAATCGCCGCTTGCCGACCTGCAGCACCTTACCCCGAAGCTCGGCCGCAGGCAAGTCCAGGCGGTCGCCCGGCAACGGCTCCCCATCCAGTCGCACCGCGCCCTGGAGGATCAGGCGGCGTGCCTCGCTGGCGCTGAGACCGAGGGTCTCTCTGATCACGACGGGCAAGTGGACCTCGCCCTCGGCCTCGAGCCTGTGGGTCGGAACGTCGTCGGGGATGCCGCGCTCACGGTGGATCTGGTTGAAGCGCCCCTCGGCGGTCGCCCCCGTGCCCTCGCCGGCGAAGCGATCGCAGATCCGCCGCGCGAGGTCGCGCTTGGCCTCGTTCGGGTGCCGCGTATCGTCGAGCCGCTCGCCGAGCAGCAGCTCCCAGTAGATCGGCATCGCCTCGTCGGGAACCCGCATCAGCTTGCCGAAGACCTCACTCGCGGGCTCGGTCACGCCGACGTAGTTGCCGAGGGACTTGCTCATCTTGCGGACGCCGTCGGTGCCGGGGAGGATCGGCAGGGTCATGACGACCTGGGGCTTCTTGCCGAACGAGCCCTGGACGTCCCTGCCGAACAGCAGGTTGAACTTCTGCTCGGTACCGCCGATCTCGACGTCGGCGTCCACCGCCACCGAGTCGTATCCCTGGAGAACCGGGTAGAGCAGCTCGAGCAGCGACACCGGCTCCGCCGCGGCCATCCGCTTGGAGAAGTCGTCGCGCTCGAGCAGGCGGGCGACGGTGAAACGCCTGACCAGCGAGAACAGCTCGGCCGACGGCATCTCGAGCCATTCGCTGTTGTAGCGGACCTCGGTCCGCTCGCGGTCGAGCACCTTGAACGCCTGCTCCTGGAACGTGGTCGCGTTCTCCTCGATCTGCTCAGGGCTGAGCATCGGACGAAGAGCGGAGCGGCCGCTGGGGTCGCCGACCCGCGCCGTGTAGTCGCCGATGATCAAGACCGCGACGTGGCCGGCCTCCTGGAACTGGCGGAGCTTCTCGAGCACGACGACGTGGCCGAGGTGGATATCCGGAGCCGTCGGGTCGATCCCAAGCTTCACGCGCAGCGGCCGCGACTCGGCCAATCGCCGCTGCAGCTCCCCGGAGGGCAGGACGTCGACCGTCCCGAGCAGCAGATCGGAGGTGGCGTCAGAGGTCACGTGCGGGGATTCCAAGGTCGGCGCAATGCTAGACTCACGCGTCGCCTGAGGCCCAGTGGGCAGCAACGCCGAAGGATCGATCTCGACCCCCCGGCCACGCGTCAAGCCGACCCGGCGCGCTCGATCAGACGCCGCAAGCGGTGGCCGCAGCAGGCGAGCCGGGACCGACGGCTCCCACCCTCCCAATGGATTCCAAACCCACAGAGACGGACAAGGTCGACCAGCAAGCGGAATCGACCAAGAGCGCTCGCGAGCAGGCGAAGGAAGCCGCCCGCGCCCGCGCCCGTAAGCGCAAGGCGGAGCGCCGCGAGCGCCGGCAGCAGCGCCAGGAGGACGGTCGCGGCCTGAAGGCACGCTGGCGGAGCTTCCGCGCCGGCAACGGCTTCCGCGCCGACGCGCGCAGCAACGGCAAGCCGCGAGTGAAGAAGATCCGCTTCGCCTTCGTCTTCGCCGGCCTGCTGCTGCTGGCGGTCGTGTCCTGGGTCTTCGGCGTGATGATGGCCGTCGCCCAGGATCTCCCCGACCTCGAAGTCCGGGCTCAGTACGAACGCGCACAGAACTCGGTCGTGCTCGATCGAAACGGGACCGAGCTGACGACGCTGACCAGCAACGAGCAGCGTTTCCTCCTCGACTCCGCCGACATCACCCCGGTGATGAAGCAGGCCGTCGTCGCGATCGAGGACGAGCGCTTCTACGAGCACCGCGGCATCGACTTCCTCGCCCTGGCCCGCGCCCTGCAGCAGGACATCTTGGCCGGCAGCGCCGTCCAGGGCGGATCGACGATCACCCAGCAGTTCGTCAAGAACGCCCTCGAAGCCCAGGACAGCCGCACGATCCTGCAGAAGCTGCGCGAGGCCGCGCTCGCCTACCAGATCGAGCGCCAGTGGTCGAAGGACAAGATCCTCACCAACTACCTGAACAACATCTACTTCGGCAACGGGGCCTACGGGGTCGAGGCCGCCGCTCGCACCTACTTCGGCTGGTCCCACCCCGGCTGCGGGACCGAGGGCGAGGATCCCTGCGCGAGCGAGCTGCTTCCCGAGCAGGCGGCGATGCTCGCCGCGTTGATCTCCTCCCCCAGCGCCTACGACCCCGCCGTCAACCCGGTGGACGCCAAGGCCCAGCGCAACGTCGTGCTGACGAAGATGCGCGAGCAGAGGACCCTGGAGGCAACCGACGAGGACTTCCAGGAGCTGCTCGACACGCCGGTTCCGAACGAGCGTGACATCCATCCACCGCGCAACGAGTCGAAGGCTCCCTACTTCACCGACTGGCTCCGCCAGCAGGTCGTCGACAAGTACGGCGCCGGGCAGACGTTCGGCGGTGGGCTGCAGATCCACTCGACGCTGGATCTGCAGCTCCAGGAGGCCGCCGAGGGCGCGGTCAGCTCGAGGCTCGGCGGCCTCGGACCGACCGCGTCGGTCGTCGTCCTCGACAACCAGAGCGCGGAGGTGCTGGCGATGATCGGGGGCGAGAGCTTCGAGGAGAGCGCCTTCAACCTCGCCACCAACGGTCTTCGCCAGCCCGGCTCGTCCTTCAAGCCGTTCACGCTGGTGACTGCGCTCCGCGAGGGCCGCTCGCCCGACGACGTCTACTCCTCCTCCCCGCAGGAGCTGCCGTTCAAGGCCAAGATCAAGACCAAGAACGGCAAGAAGAAGACGGTCAACGAGATCTTCAAGGTCAACAACTACGACGACAACTACCTCGGGAGCGCCTCGATCGCGACCGCGACGACCTACTCCGACAACTCGGTGTACGCACAGCTCGGGATGGACGTGGGCCTGAACTCGATCGTCGACACGGCGCACGACCTCGGGATCAGCTCGCGGATCGACGACAACCCGGCGATGATCCTCGGTGGGCTCAAGCGCGGGGTGACACCCCTGGAGATGGCTTACGCCTACAACACGATCGCCAACGACGGGGCGCGGGTCAGCGGCTCGATGGCTAGCCGGGGCAACGGCAAGGGACCGGTCGCGATCGAGAAGGTCACCAACGACGGCGGCGAGCTCGTCGCGGACAACCTCGGCGCGGACGGCGAGAGCGAGAAGTCCGCCGAGCAGGTGATCGATCCGAGCATCGCCACGACGGCGCGGGACATCCTCCACACCGTGGTGGCCAGCGGCACCGGCAAGAACGCGCAGGTCGGCGACGATTACATCTGGGGCAAGACCGGAACCACCGACAACAACGCCGACGCCTGGTTCGTCGGCGCCAACGAGGAGGTCACGGTGGCGGTCTGGGTCGGCTACCCGGACGGGGCGACGCCGATGACCACGGAGTACGGCGGCCTGCCCGTCGACGGCGGCACCATCCCGGCGCTGCTCTGGAGCGACATCGTCAGCGCCTACGACGAGATCGTCGGGGCGCGTCGCAGCGAACGCCAGGCCCGGAAGGCGAGCGAGGACGACGGCGGGAGCTACGTTCCACCCGAGACCGAGAGCGTGCCGGTCGAGCCCGCTCCGGCTGAATCGGCGCCCGCTCCCGAGCCGGCGCCCGCTCCCGAGCCGGAGCCTGAACCCGAGCCCGCCCCCTCTCAACCGGCGACACCGCCGGCCGGCGAGACGGGCGGCGGTGTCGCCTCCGGCGCGAGCGCCGGCGGCGCCTCACCGGGCTAAACGGCGCCCTCGGTCACCTCGATCGGGCGCGACAGGTAGGGACTTCCCCGCTCGCAGTAGCGCCAGGGCAGATCGGCCGCCTTGGTCAAGCCGATCCGCGGGCCGGTGACGACCGCGGGTGGACGGTCGCCGGCGCTCGCCGCGTGGATGGCGATCGGCCCATCTTCGAGGCTCTGATCGGTCTGCGAGCGACGGATCGCCAAGGCCTCGCAGATCTTCCCCGGGCCCGAGCAGAGACCGCGATCGCCGGTGCCGGCGCGCGGTCGTCGCAGGCGCATCTCCTCGATCCCACGAGTCGGCCTCAGCGCCCGGACGAGGACCGCGCCGGCCACGCCGTCGGCCTCGGCGACCACGTTGAACATCCTGTGGATCCCGTAGCAGACGTAGACGTAGGCGCGTCCAGGCGGCCCGAACAGGACGGCTGTCCGCGCGGTCCTCCCGACGTAGGCGTGGCAGGCCGGCTCGTGCTCCTCGTAGGCCTCGGTCTCGACGATCACGCCGCCGACCCCCTCGTGCATGAGCGTGCACCCGAGCAGCTCCGCGGCCACGACCCTGGTGCCTCGTGCGAAGAACTCCCCGCGCAGCCTGGGACCGAGCGGGCCGGGGTCGGCGCCCTGCCCCATCGGCTAGCCGCGGAGGCCGTCCAGCTCGGCCCGGGCCACCTCGAGCTGCGCGGCGACGGCGCCGCCCGAGGTCCCGCCCCTGGAGACCTTCGAATCGAGCCACGAGCCCTCGGCCAGAACGTCGTAGTACTCGTCGTCGAGCAGCTCGGAGAACTCCGGCAGCTGCTCCCTCGGGATCTCCGACAGCGCGATCCCCGCGGCGACCGCGTGGCGGACGAGGCCGCCGACGACCGCGTGGGCCTCCCGAAACGGAAGCCCGCGCCGGACGAGCAGGTCGGCGATGTCGGTGGCCGCGACCATCTCGTCGCCCGCGGCCTCGGCCATGCGCTCAGCGTCGAACTCGATACCCGGCAGCATCCCGGCCAACGCCCGCAGCGACAGCTCGATCGTGTCGACGGCATCGAAGAGCGGCTCCTTGTCCTCCTGCAGATCCTTGCTGTAGGCGAGTGGGAGGCCGTGCATGACGCCGATCAGCGTCGACTGCGCGGCGAGCACCCGCGGCGCCTTCGCGCGGAGCAGCTCGGCGGCGTCGGGGTTCATCTTCTGCGGCATGATCGAGGAGCCCGAGGAGAACTCCTCGGCGGGCCTGCAGAAGCCGAACTCGCTCGTCGACCAGAGCACGATCTCCGCGCCGATCCGGGAGAGGTGCGTCGCGCAGATCGTGGCCGCCGAGAGGTAGTCGAGCGCGAAGTCGCGGTTGGAGACACCGTCGATCGAGTTCTCGACCACGCCGCCGAAGCCGAGGTCGGCGGCCACGCCCTCACGGTCGATCTGCCAGTTGAGCCCGGCGAGGGCTCCCGATCCGAGCGGCATCGGCGCGGTGGCCTCAGCCGCCGCCGCGAAGCGGTCCACGTCGCGGCGCAGCATCCAGAACCAGGACAGCAGATGATGAGCCAGCGACACGGGCTGGGCGCGCTGCAGATGGGTGTAGCCGGGGAGCCTCACCCCCTGCTGCTGCTCCGCCATCTGCAGGAGCCGCTCCAGGCAGGCACCCAGAAGCTCCTGCGCCACGGCTGCCCTGTCGCGGACGAACATGGCGAGGTCGGTTGCGACCTGGTCGTTGCGGGAGCGCCCGGTGTGGATCTTGCCGCCGACGCGGCCGGCGATCTCGGTGACGCGGCGCTCGATCGCCATGTGGATGTCCTCGTCGGCCTCCTCGAACGGGAACGAGCCCGACCCGAGCTCCTCCGAGACCTGATCGAGCGCTGCCTGGAGCTGCTGCAGCTCCTCGGCGT
Source organism: uncultured Conexibacter sp. (assembly GCA_964641695.1). GTDB lineage: Bacteria > Actinomycetota > Thermoleophilia > Solirubrobacterales > 70-9 > RHKX01. The sequence continues at coordinate 17,536 of CAZXKG010000034.1, read as the reverse complement.
CGAGCACTCCGGCGCGATGCAGCGCGGCCGCGTGCGCCCGCGACTGGCGCACGTCGTAGGGCGCCAGCCTGCGGTCGAAGCTCAGCGAGGCGTTGAGCTGCCAGAACACCGGGTCGGGCTGTCGTTCGAAGCGGGCCATCAGGGCCGGGAGTCTATGCGGCGTGGGTCGACCTTCATCGCCCGAGGGCAACGCGGAGAGCGTCGACCACCCGAGCCACGTCCCCCTCCGGAATGCCGGGGTGAAACGGCAGCGCGAGCGAGCGGCCCGAGAACTCCTCGGCGACCGGGAACTGCCCCTCCCGCGTCCCGAACCGCTCGCGGTAGAGCTCTGAGAGATGGATGCAGGGGAGGTAGGGCCGGGCGTCGATCCCCCGCTGATCGAGATCGGCGATCACCCTGGCCCGATCGGTCCCCGCCGGAAGCTTGACCAGGTAGACGAACCAGCTGCGCCGCTCGAGGCCGCGCTCGACGAGAGGAAGGACGAGATCGTCGGGATCCCCCCCGCCGGCTGCCGCCGCTCCGATCCCGCGCAGGTGCTCCGCGTACCAGCCGGCGACCCGCCGGCGCGCCGCCAACATCTCGTCCAGCCGCTCGAGCTGCGCGATCCCGACCGCGGCCTGGAGGTCGGTGAGCCGGTAGTTGAAGCCGAGCAGCCCGTGGTCCATGAACTTCATGTTCGGAGCTCGTCCCTGGTTGCGCTCGCTGCGAGCGCGCTCGGCCTCCTCGGCCCCGGCCGCGATCAACATCCCCCCCTCGCCGGTCGTCATCTGCTTGTTCGCGTAGAAGGCGAAGGCCGACGCGTTCCCCCGCGATCCCGCCTCCCTGCCCTCGGCATCGCGGGTGCCGAGGGCCTGCGCGCAGTCCTCGATCAGCCCGATCCCGCCCCCTGCGGCGATCCGCTCGAGCTCCCCGATCGCAGCCGGGAAGCCGAAGATGTGCACCGGGAGGATGCCGGCGGTTCGCTCCCCGACCGCCGCCTCGACCGCGGCGGGATCGATCGTCAGCGTCAGCGGGTCGACGTCGCAGAAGACGGGCATCGCGTCCTCGAACAGCAGGCAGTTCGAGGACGCGATGAAGCTGAGCGGCGTCGTCAGCACCTCGTCGCCCGCTGCCCATCCCTGCTCGCGGACGGCCAGGTGCAGCGCCGCCGTCCCGCTCGAGACGGCGACCGCCCGATCGCCCTCGACGCCGATCCGGCGGGCGAGGTCCGCCTCGAAGCGCGGCAGCATCGGACCAAGGGAGAGCATCCCCGAGCGCAGTACCTCGAGGACCAGCTCCTCCTCCCGCTCGCCCAGCTGCGGCCGGGCGAGCGGCACTCGCGGCTCGTCGCTCATCGCGTCGCCGTCACCGGCTGGAACGCGTACTCGAGCGAGTCGACCAGCGCCTCCCAGGAAGCCTCGATCACGTTCTCGGAGACCCCGATGGTTCCCCAGGACCGCTGCCCGTCGGAGGAGTCGAGCAGGACGCGGGTCACCGAGCCGGTGCCGTGGTGCTCGTCGAGGATCCTCACCTTGAAGTTGGTCAGCTCGACCGCCGAGATCTGCGGGTGCCGCTCGACGATCGCGTCGCGGAGGGCGCGATCGAGCGCGTTCACCGGGCCGTTGCCCTCGGCTGTCCGCACGTAGCGCTGCTCACCGATCCAGAGCTTGATCGTCGCCTCGGTCTCGACGCGGCCGCCGGCGTCCTTCTCGGTGATCACGCGGAAGCTCTCGAGCCGGAAGAGCGGCTCGTAGCTGCCGCCCTCGCGCCGCAGCAGCAGCTCGAAGGAAGCGTCCGCCGCCTCGTACTGATAGCCGCGATGCTCGCGCTGCTTGACCTCCTCGACCGCGCGCCTCGCGCCGGCGTCGTCGAGCTCGATCCCCGCCCGAGCCGCACGCGAGAGCACCGAGCCGCGGCCCGCGAGCTCCGAGATCAGGATCTCCCGCTCGTTGCCGACCAGCGCCGGATCGAGGTGCTCGAACGTGCGCGCGTCGGCCTCGACGCCGGCGGCGTGCATCCCGCCCTTGTGGGCGAACGCGTTCCTGCCGACGTAGGGCTGCGAGGGGTCCGGCGTCAGGTTGCAGATCTCGTCGATCATGTGCGCGGTCGCGGTCAGCGTCTCGAGCCGGCCCGGATCGACGCATTCGTAGCCCATCTTCAGCTGCAGCGAGGGCAGGATCGAGACCAGGTTGGCGTTGCCGGTGCGTTCCCCGTAGCCGTTGATCGTCCCCTGCACGAGGGTCGCCCCCGCGCGCACCGCGGCGAGCGAGTTGGCGACCCCGCATTCAGCGTCGTTGTGAGTGTGGATCCCGACCGCGACGGAATCGAGCGCCGCGGCCACCGCCGCGGTCGCCTCCCCGATCTCGTGGGGCAGGCTGGCGCCGTTGGTGTCGCACAGCGTCAGGTTCTCGGCGCCGGCATCGGCGGCCGCCCGCAAGCACTCGAGCGCGTAGCCCGGATCGTCCCGGTAGCCGTCGAAGAAGTGCTCGGCGTCGTAGATCACCCGCTTGCCCTCCGCGACGCAGTGGGCGACCGACTCGGCGATCATCGCGAGGTTCTCCTCCCGGCTCACCCTCGTCACCTTCTCCAGGTGCAGCGACCAGGTCTTCCCGACCAGGGTGAGCACCGGCGCGAAGCACCCGGTGAGCGCCTGCAGGCCGGAGTCCTCGGCCGCGGAGACGCCCTTCCGCCGGGTCATCCCGAACGCGCAGATCGTCGCCTGCTCGAGCGGGACGCCGGCCAGCAGCTCGAACAGCTCCTGGTCTTTGGGGTTGGAGTCGGGGAAGCCCGCCTCGATGAACTGGACTCCGAGCCGGTCGAGGGCCTCGACGACCCTGACCTTCTCCGCCGCGGACAGCGACATCCCCTGACCCTGCATCCCATCGCGGAGCGTGGTGTCGTAGAGCTGGACCTTCTTCATTGCGTAAAACCTTCTTCGTTACCGGATCGTGACTCGCGGATCGGATCGATCGCGAGTCGGTGCTGATCGCCGGGCGCCGCCCACGCTCGGACGTGACGGCACAGGGCGATTCCCGCGCCGCTAAGCGGCGTCGGGACCGGTAATTCGGCGCGCCTCGACCGGAGTCGCGAAGATCAGCTTGAAGTCGGGCGCAGGCCGCATCAACCGACGACTCTACTCGGTTCGTCCACCGGGTCGAGCCACTCGGAGTACTCGGGGGCCTTGCCGCACAGGGCGTCCTCGAACTTCGCCGCGATCACCGCCGTGATCTCTCCCGGAGCCGGGATCTCGTGATCGTCGATCTCCCGCACGGGGACGAGCTCAGCGGCTGTTCCGGTCAGGAACACCTCCTCCGCCAGGTAGAGCTCCGACCGCCCCACCTCGCGCTCGACCACGGTGTAGCCGAGGTCGCGCGCGATCTGGATCACCGAGCGCCGGTTGATCCCGTCGAGGATGCCGGCGGTGTGCGGCGGGGTCACGAGCTGCCCCTCCCGGACGAGGAATATGTTCTCCCCGGATCCCTCGCAGACGGTTCCCTTGGCATCGAGGAGGATCGCCTCCTCGTAGCCGGCGTTGGCCGCCTCGGTCTTGGCGAGGATCGAGTTCAGGTACTGGCCCGACGCCTTGGCGTGCGGGATCAGGCTGTCGGGGGAGATCCTCCTCCAGGAGGAGACCTTGGCGCGGATCCCCTTGCGCTTGCCCTCCTCGCCCAGGTAGGCGCCCCAGGGCCAGGTCGCGATCGTGACCTCGACCGGGGCGGACTTCGCGTAGAGACCCATCTCGCCGTAGCCGCGGAAGGCTATCGGCCTGATGTAGCAGGAGCTCAGACCATTGCGGCGGATCAGCTCGTTGGTCGCGGCGCGGAGCTCCTCGACGCCGTAGGGCATCGGGAGGTAGTAGAGCTCCGCGGAGCGCATAAGTCGCTCGAGGTGCTCGCGATGGCGGAAGACGGCGGTGCCGCGCTCGGTCTCATAGGCGCGAATCCCCTCGAAGACCCCGGTCCCGTAGTGGAGACCATGCGTCAGGACGTGGACCTGAGCGTCGTCCCATGCGACGAACTCGCCGTTCATCCAGATCTGCTCAGCCTTGTCCACTTCGTCCTCCTTCTGGGTCGCGGGTTCGCAGATTATTGCGGATGGAGCGCCGGCCTCAGGCGCCTGCCGCGAAAGCGGACCCGGGCCGGGGGGCTCAAAGCCCGGCCAGCACCGCTTCGGTCATCTCGCCGGTCCCGACCAGACGCTCGGCAGCGGCTCCCGTGTGCAGGTCGGCCGTCCGCAGCCCGTCCTCGAGCACGGCGTCGACGGCCGCCTCGATGCGCTCGGCGCTCGCCGCGTCGCCGAGGCCGTCCCGCAGCATCATCGCCGCCGACAGCAACATCGCCAGCGGGTTGGCGATGCCCTGGCCGGCGATGTCGGGAGCGGAGCCGTGGATCGGCTCGAACAGGCCGGGTCCGTCACCGCCGAGGCTCGCCGAGGGCAGCATCCCCAGCGACCCGGTGAGCATCGCGGACTCGTCGGAGAGGATGTCGCCGAACATGTTCTCGGTGACGATCACGTCGAACTGGCTGGGGCTGGAGACGAGTTGCATGGCGGCGTTGTCGACCAGGAGGTGATCGAGCGCCACGTCCGGGTAGTCGGCGGCGACCTCGCTCACCACCTCACGCCACAGGCGCGAGGTCTCGATCACGTTGGCCTTGTCGACCGAGGTGACTCGACCGCCCTCCCCGCCGGCGCGCCGGCGAGCGGCCTCGAAGGCGACACGCGCGATCCGATCGACCTCCGCGCGGGTGTAGACGCACTCGTCGAGGGCGCTGTCGGGCTCCCGGTGCTTGCGGCCGAAGTAGATCCCCCCGGTGAGCTCGCGGACGACGAGCGGATCGAGGGGACCGACCTGCTCGTCG
>CAZXKG010000034.1:0-12688 GCA_964641695.1 uncultured Conexibacter sp. | reverse complement strand
CAGAGCGTTTCGCCATCGCGCAGGATGCGGCACGTCCCCTCGATCCGCTCGGGCCGTAGCGGGCTCGAGTCGAGCAGCGCCGCGGGGGGCCGCACCGGGCGCAGGTTCGCGTAGAGCCCGAGGCCCTTGCGGAGGCCGAGGAGCCCCTGCTCCGGCCGCGGAGCATGCGGGTCGGTGGTGTCCCACTTGGGGCCGCCCACCGCGCCGAGCAGCACGGCGTCGGCGGCCTGGCAGGCGGCCAGCACCTCGTCGGTCAGCGCTTCCCCGTACGCGTCGATCGAGCAGCCGCCCATCAGCTGCTCCTCGAAGACGAACTCACCGACCTCGTCGAGGATCCTGTGGGCGGAAGATGTGATCTCGGGCCCGATCCCGTCACCCGGCAGGAGGACGATCTTCGGTGCGTTCGCTTCGCTCATGGTCAGGACGCTATCGCTTCCGTTCGGGGTTCCGTCTAGGCTGCGCCAGACCCGGGGGCTCTTCCCCCGTTCCGATACCCCGAGAATGGAGGACGAATGCGCAACCAGCGATGGATGCTGGCGCTGATCGGGCTGCTGGCCGTTGGCCTGCTCGCCGCAGGATGTGGCGACGACGACTCGTCGAGCACCGAGGGCTCCACACCGACTGAGATGAGCGACGCGACGACCGAGGACTCCGACGGCGATTCCGAGGACGCCGGCGAGGGCGCCAGCGCCGATGACGTCTACAACGCGTGCATCGACGCGGTCGAGGGCACCGCGGTCGAAGATCAGGCCAAGCCGCAGTGCGAGCAGGCCCGTGACGCGTTCGAGGAGTGCACGACGCAGGCCGGCAAGGCAGGCAACGACCAGGCGACCGAGCTCGCCCTGCAGATCTGCCAGCAGGCCGCCGATCAGGCAGTGAAGGCCCTGGAGTCAGCCGGCGGCTGACCCCGGAGACTCGATCCAGCTTGGATCAGGGAGCCCGGTAGGCGTCAGCAGCCCGCCGGGCTCCCTCTCCTTGCCGCCCAGAAGCCCAGGGGACATCGAGCCTCGGCTTCCCGCGGGCGTCCACGCGGCCCAGATGTCAAAGGGCCGTGGTCGGCTGCCCCAAGGCAGGGTTCCGCCCCTCGAAGGCCGTGATCGCGCTCTCGTTCTGGAGCGTGATCGAGATCTCGTCGTGACCACCCAGCAGGCGGTGCTTGACGGCCTCGTCGATCTCGAAACGGACGACGCCGCCCGAGTAGTCCACGGTCTGGTCGTCGAGGTCGATGCGGACCATCCCGGACTCGGCGATCCCCTTGCAGTGCTCGGCCGGGAGGATCACGGGAAGGAACCCGTTCTTGGTCGCGTTCGTATAGAAGATGTCGGAGAACGACGGCGCGATCACCGCCTCGAACCCGTAGTCGGCGAGCGCCCAGACCGCGTGCTCGCGGGAGGATCCCGAGCCGAAGTTCGGCCCGGCCACGAGCACGGGGTTCTGCTCGACGACGATCTCGCCGTCACGGATCCAGTCGTAGAAGAGGAACTGGCCGAAGCCGGTCCGCTCGATCCGCTTCAGGAACTGCTTGGGGATGATCTGGTCGGTGTCCACGTCGGCGCGGTCGAGGACCGTCACCTTGCCTTCGATCACCTCGATCGGCTTCATCGTTCGATCCCTTCGCTTCCGTGATTTCCCGGCGCCCTCACGACCACTCCCTGATGTCCACGAAGCGGCCCTCGATGGCGGCCGCGGCCGCCATCTCCGGGCTGACCAGATGCGTGCGCCCGCCCTTGCCCTGGCGACCCTCGAAGTTCCGGTTCGAGGTCGAGGCGCAACGCTCGCCCTCGATCAGGATGTCGGGGTTCATGCCCAGGCACATCGAGCATCCCGAGGCGCGCCACTCGAAGCCGGCGCTGCGGAAGACCTCGTCGAGCCCTTCCTCCTCGGCGGTCTTCCGAACCTGCTCGGAGCCGGGGACGACCATCGCGCGGACGCTGTCGGAGACCCTGCGGCCCTCGACCATCGACGCCGCCGCTCGCAGATCTTCGATCCTCGAGTTGGTGCAGGAGCCGATGAAGACGCGGTCGAGCGCGATCTCGGTCATCGGCGTCCCGGGCTCCAGGGCCATGTAGGAGAGCGCGCGCTCGGCGGTCTCCGGATCGACCGGCCCGTCGAGCTCGGCGGGGACGGGCACCGCGCCCGCGACCTCGGTGACCATCCCGGGAGTCGTCCCCCAGGTGACCATCGGCGACAGGGTCGAGGCGTCGACGTGATGCTCGACGTCGAAGGTGGCGCCCTCGTCGCTGTAGAGCTCGCTCCACTCGGCGACGGCGGTATCGAAGCCCGCCGGCGCGCCGGGGCGGCCGCGCACGTACTCGAAGGTGGTTTCGTCGGGAGCGATCATCCCGGCCCTGCCGCCACCCTCGATCGTCATGTTGCAGATCGTCATCCGCCCCTCCATCGAGAGGCCCTCGACGGTCTCGCCGGCGAACTCGACCACGTGTCCGACCATGCCGCCGGTTCCCAGGCGTCCGATCGTGGCCAGGATCATGTCCTTCGCCGTGACGCCCTCGCGGAGCTCGCCCGTGTAGTTGATCCGCATCGTCTTCGGTCGCGACTGGACCAGGGTCTGAGTGGCCAGCACGTGCTCGACCTCGGAGGTGCCGATCCCGAACGCCAGCGCGCCGAAGGCGCCGTGGGTGGCGGTGTGGGAGTCGCCGCAGACGATCGTCATCCCGGGCTGGGTCGCTCCCAGCTCGGGTCCGATGACGTGCACGATCCCGCGCCGGTTGGATCCGAGCGAGTACAGCGGGATGCCGAACTCCTCGCAGTTGGACTCGAGCTTCTCGACCTGCTTGCGGGAGAGCTCGTCGGCGATCATCCGCGCGACCGGCGTGTCGTCGGTCGGCACGTTGTGGTCGGCGGTGGCCAGCGTCCGGTCGGGGCGACGCACCTTGCGAGCGGCCAGCCGCAGCCCGTCGAACGCCTGCGGGGAGGTCACCTCGTGGACCATGTGCAGGTCGATGTAGATGAGCTCGTCAGCGACCTCGTGCCGCTCCCAGATCTTCTCGAACAACGTCTTCGGTGCCATCTCGTCTCCTCTTCTCGTACTCGTCGGTTCTGAAAGTAAGCGCTGCTCAGCTTCGGCGCAGTCCGGCGGCGATCACCGCAAGCAGCCCCGCGTCCTCTTCGCCCGGGTTGCGCAGGTGGTGGGATAGATCCGCGTCGAAGGTGGCGCTGTCCCCGGCCTCCAGCCGGTGGACCTCGCCGTCGACGGCCAGCTCCACGACTCCGGAGAGCACCACCACGGTCTCCCGGCTGCCGGGCTCGTGGACGGGTGGGTCGCCGGCTCCGCCGGTCGCCGCGCCCGCCTCCAGCCGGTGCCGCGAGACGTCCGCCCGCTGGCCGGGGAGCGGTGGGGTCAGCTCCTCGACCTCGTGGCCGGGACGTCTGCTCCGGCGTCCGCTGCCGTTCCGGACGACGACGACGTTGCCGCCCTCGTCGAGGCGCAGGAGCTGGGAGAGGCTGAGCTCGAGCCCGTCGGCGATCCGCGATGCGACGGCCAAGGTCGGGCTGCTCTCACCCCGCTCGACCTGCGAGAGCGTCGCCGCGCCGACGTCAGCCCGTTCGGCGAGGTCGCGTAGCGACAGGCCCATGTTCTCGCGCAGGGCCTTGACGCGAGGACCGATCGCCACCGGGTCGGGGGCGGAGCCGTTCCGGCTAGATGTCTGCAGGGCTTGGGTCATGGCGTGGGTGTTCGTAGAACCGTTGATACGTACGGTAACACATACGCAAGGACACCCTGCCGGAAATCCTCCGGGCTGCGCCCGTCCGCTTCCCCGGTTGGCCAGTGAAACCTGAGGATGCAGGGGCGAAGCCGCAGAGCCGCCCCACTTGGGGGGGCTTTCGCCCTACGCGACTTTCTCGAGGATCTCGTCGGAGATGTCGAAGTTCGCGTGGACGGCGTCGACGTCGTCGTGATCCTCGAGCGCCTCCATCAGGCGGAGGAGGCGGGCGGCGTCGGACTCCTCGATCGCGACCGTGTTCTTCGGCTCCATCACCACGTCGGAGGAGTCGACCTCCACTCCGGCCTCTTCGAGTGCGGTCCTGACCCCGGTCAGGTCGCCGGGTGCCGCGAGGACCCGGAGGGCGGAGCCGTCCTCGACCACGTCCTCGGCCCCGGCGTCGATCGCGACGATCACATCGTCCTCGCCGTAGCGCTCGCCGTCAACGATCACGACACCGCGCTTCTCGAAGTTCCAAGCGACGGAGTTCGGCTCGCCGAGGCTGCCGCCGTTGCGGTCGAAGGCATGGCGGATCTCGGATCCGGTGCGGTTGCGGTTGTCGCTGAGCGCGTCGACGAGGATCGCGACCCCGCCGGGCCCGTAGCCCTCGTAGAGGATCCGGTCGATCGAGGCCCCGTCCGAGCCCTCGCCGGTGCCCCGGTCGATCGCCCGCTGGATGTTGTCCTTGGGCATCGACTGATCGCGCGCCTTCTGGACTGCCGTGGCGAGCGTCGCGTTGCCCTCGGGATCCCCCCCGCCCTCACGCGCCGCGACCGTGATCGCCCTCGCCAGCTTCGTGAACAGCTTCCCGCGCTTGGCATCGGTCGCAGCCTTCTTGTGCTTGATCGACGCCCATTTCGAGTGACCGGCCATGAACGACGATTCTAGAGACGAATCGGCCCAATCCCTTGTTCGTTGGGGCAGTGAGCCGCGGAGGACGAAGATCCACGGACCTCCTGGCCCGTCGGTTTCTGACGAGGTCGGGAGGTTCGTGGTCGAGGACGCACAAGGCGAAGCTGCCCAAGGGCAGTGAGCCGCGGAGGACGAAGATCCACGGACCTCCCGACCCGTCAGACAGACGACGGCGACCGGACCTACGGGGGGCGAAGGTCCGGTCGCGTCGTACCACCCTCGATATCACCGTCCGCATCACCCGGAGCTCCCGCAAGCGTCCCTTGGTTGCGAGGTTCTATCGAGGTTGTGTCTGAGAAACCCCGGGCCCAGGAGAAAGTTGCGCTGGGCGAGATAACGGCCGCGGCGTGCTCCGTCGGCTCGGCGGAGATGTCGGCTCACGCGGAGCCGGCCCCGCCTCCGTCCGCGCGGCCGCGGTTGCCCAGTGTTGCCTGGAAGCAGGGCGTGGCCGCAGAGTCAGGTGGAGTTAGACCTTGAAGGTGCCGTTGTCCTGAAGGAGCTCGCCGTCGACGGTTATCTGGCCGCCCTGGCGGAGGTCGCAGATCATGTCCCAGTGGATCGCGGATTCGTTGACGCCGCCGGTCTCCGGGTAGCTCTGGCCGACGGCCAGGTGGACGGTGCCGCCGATCTTCTCGTCGAGCAGGATCTCGCCGGTCCCGCTCTCGATCCCGAAGTTGGTTCCGATGCCGAGCTCGCCGAGCCGCCGCGCTCCGTCGTCGGTGTCGAGCATCTCGATCAGGAAGTCCTCGCCGCGCTCGGCGCTCGCCTCGACGACCTTGCCGCCCGCGAAGCGGAAACGCACCCCCGCGACCTCCCGACCCGCGTAGCTGGCGGGCAGGTGGAAGGTGATCTCGCCCTCCGCCGAGTCCTCGACCGGTCCGGTGAAGAACTCGCCGTCGGGCATGTTGTACTTGCCGTCGGCGGGGACGAAGTGGCGCCCGGCGACGTTCAGCTTCAGGTCCGTGCCGGGGCCCTGGATGTGGACCTCCTCCTTGCCCTCGATCCACTCCGCGAGACGGTAGGTCTCCTCGGCCGCTCGCTGCCAGGCGGCGACCGGATCGTTCTGATCGCAGAGACAGGCGCGGTAGTAGAAGTCCTCGTAACCGGCCAGGCTCATCCGCGCCGAGGAGGCATAGGCGTTGGTCGGGAAGAGCGTCACGTTCCAACGCAGCTCGCCCTCGGCGCTGCGCCTCATCATCTTCTCCATGTGCGGGCGCATCGCCTTCTGCCGCCGCGTCTGCCGCTCGGGGGCGACGCCGGAGAGCTCGTTGACGTTCGTGTCCGAGAGGATCCTGATCCGTGCGTCGGCTCGATCGAAGGCCCACTGCTGAACCGGGGAGACCCAGTCGATCTGAGCGTCCGACGCCCGTTCGAAGAACGACGCCGAAGCGCCGTCCGGCTGCAGGTCGAGCACCGGGTTGGCGCCGACGTCGAGCGCCTCCTCGTACAGCGCGAGGACCAGCGGCTCCGCCGCCACCCCGCTGCTGATCATCACCGTCTGACCCTCGGTCAGCTCCAGCGAGTAGCGCACGATCACCCGCGCGAGGTTCGTCACCCTCGGATCCCTCATCGTCTCTCCTTCTCCAGCGTTCGCGCGTCCTTCGCGCTCGCCGCCATCGCCATCAACAACGCATGAACGCGCGAGTCCCCGGTCAGCTCCGGGTGAAACGCGCAGACCAACACGGCGCCCTCACGAATCGCGACCGGGTGGCCCTCCCAGCTCGCCAGCACCTCGACCCCCTCCCCATGGGATTCGATCCAGGGCGCTCGGATGAACGCCACCCTGATCGGCTCGGGACCGATCCCGCTCAGGCTGAGCTCGGCCTCGAAGCTCTGCAGCTGCCGGCCGAACGCGTTGCGACGCGCGACCGCGTCGATCAGCCCCAGGTGCGCGGAGTCGCAGACGATCATGCCGGCGCAAGTCCCCAGCAGCGGCTTGCCTGCGGCGACGTGCGAGCGGATGGCGGGCGCGAGGTCGTCGCGATCGATCGCCTTCATGATCGTGGTGCTCTCCCCACCCGGGACGACCAGCCCGTCCAGCTCCTCGATCTCGACAGCCCTGCGCACCTCATGCGCAACCGCCCCGAGCCCGCTCAGTATCCGGACGTGCGCGGCGAAATCCCCCTGCAAGGCGAGGACGCCGATCCGCAGAGCGGCGCCGCTTTCGGGCGGACCGGCGTCGGGCGCGCCTGCGGTCAACGGCTACCAGCCGCGCTGCTGGAGGAGCTCACCCTCGGCGGCGAGCTTGCCGATCTCGTCGCCTCGCATCGCTGCGCCCAGGTCGCTGGACGCCGCGAGGACCCGCTCGGGATCGTTGAAGTGAGTCGTCGCCTCGACGACGGCCTTGGCGGTTCGCTCCGGATCCTCGGACTTGAAGATCCCCGAGCCAACGAAGTTGCCTTCGGCGCCGAGCTGCATCGTCAGGGAAGCATCCGCCGGAGTGGCGATCCCGCCGGCGCAGAACATCGGAACGGGGAGCCAGCCGCGCTCGGCGACGTCCCGAACCACCTCGAGCGGAGCGCGCAGCTCCTTGGCTTCCGCCGCCAGCTCGGCCGCGTCCAGCGACGAGAGCCTGCGGATCCCGCCGACGATCTCGCGCAGGTGGCGCACGGCCTCGACGATGTTGCCCGTCCCGGCCTCGCCCTTCGAGCGGATCATCGCCGCGCCTTCGCCGAGCCGCCGCAGGGCCTCGCCGAGGTTGGTCGCTCCGCAGACGAACGGGACCTCGAAGGCGTACTTGTCGATGTGGTTCGCCTCGTCGGCCGGCGTCAGTACCTCGGACTCGTCGATGTAGTCGACCTCGAGAGCCTGCAGGATCTGCGCCTCGGCGAAGTGGCCGATCCTGGCCTTCGCCATCACCGGGATCGTCACGGCCCCCTTGATCTCCTCGATCATCCGCGGGTTCGACATCCGCGCGACCCCACCGTCGCGGCGGATGTCGGCGGGAACCCGCTCGAGCGCCATCACGGCGCAGGCTCCGGCCGATTCGGCGACGCGGGCCTGCTCGGCATCGGTGACGTCCATGATCACGCCGCCCTTGAGCATCTCGGCGAGTCCGGTCTTGAGGGTGAAGGTGGCGCGTTCGGGCATCGGGGTCAAATATAGAGAGCGAGGACGGATTCCCGACGAGTCGGGGAGCTGCGAGGCCTAGGAAGAGGCCGGCGAAGCGTGCTTGGCACGGGAGCCGGCCGATGACACCGGCATCGCGGCTCCCCGGCCGTCGGTTACTTCAGCTTGAAGGCTCTGATCCGATCCTTGAAGGCGCTCTTGTCCCGCGCGTACACCCCGTGGGAGAGCGCTTGTACAAGCGACAGCAGAGCAGTCGTCGAACGCGTGTAGGAAGGCGAGTCCGAGGACCAGTAGAGCGTGTGCTCGGCGTGCTCGCCGACGTCGGAGAGGGTCGCGTCGCTGATCGCGATCGTCTTCGCGCCGCGGTGGCGGGCCAGCTTCATCGAACGGACGACGAGCGGGTGCGCCCGCCCGGCGGAGAAGGCGATCACCACGGTGTCCTCGTCGACGTTGCCCAGGCGGGTGATCGACTCCTGCCGTGGCTGGGTGACCGTCTCGACCCGGATGTCGAGCAGGGCCAGCATGTGGCGCAGGTAGGAGGCGAAGAAGGCCATCTGGTCCATCGCGACGATGACGACGCGGTGGGCGGTCGCGATGTCGTCGACGCAGCGGTCGATCGACTCGCGGGCGAGGGCGCGCGCCGTGCTCTCGACGTTGGCGTAGTCCGCCGCCAGCGACGCCTCGAACTCCGTGTGGTCGAAGTCGAAGAGGGCACCGCCGCCGGATCCCGACGCGCCGCTGGTGGCGACGGTTGCGCGGTACTCCTCGATCGCTGCCTGCTGGAGCTCGGGATAGCCGTCAAAGCCGAGGGCCTGCGAGAACCGGACGACGGTGGAGGACGAGGTGTCGGCCCGCCGGGCCAGCTCCTCGGCGGTCTGGAAGGCCGCTTCCTCGAGATGGTCGACTATGTAGCGGGCCACGTCCTTCTGCGAACGCGAGAAATCCTCGAAGCGCTCGGTGATGTAAGTCGAGAGGGTCTTGCCGTTTGATTCCGGGTTCTCGCTGGTCGCGGAGGAGCCGGAGCGGCGGGGCCGGGACTTTGTTGCGGTCTTGCTCATCGGTGCACCCAGATTCGCCCCACCCCGCGGTTTCCCTTCCGAGCACGCGTCGCGTTTGTGACTCCCCGTCGCGGGTAGGCCGTGAGTGGACGCGAAAAACCACGAGAGGCGGAGCAGAATGGCGGACAGCAAGACCGAGGGGAAGGTCGATCAGGGCAAGGGTCGCCTGAAGGAAGCGGCGGGAGATCTGACCGGTGACGACTCCCTGAAGAACGAGGGCAAGGCCGATCGGGCCGGGGGCGAGGCCAAGGAGAAGGTCGGCGAAGCCGCCGACAAGGTGAGCGGGGCGATCGGCAGGCTCGCCGACCGGGTCAAGGGCAAGCACAAGGAGAAGCGCTGAGCTGAGCATCCGCGGGATTGCGGGAACCCGCGGATGTCCTGCCGGTCTCCTTCCTGCCGGTCTCCTGTTAGCTTGCGGGCGATGGGAACCGACCCCGAGCGATCGACCGCACTTGCCGACGACGACGCCCTCTCCTGGGATCTCGCCGATCTGATCGATCGCTCCGCGAGCGGGCTGGATCGAGCTGACGCCGACTCCGACCCCAGCCGGAGCGTCGACGACCTCTTGGTGGAGGCCGATCGTCGCGCCGAAGCGTTCGCGGAGGCCCACGAGGGCAAGGTCGCCGAGCTCGACGGTCCCGGGCTCGTCGCGGCGATGGAGGATCTCGCCGCGATCTCGGATCTCGCCGGGCGAGCGCTGAACTACGCACATCTGCGCTTCGCCGCGGACACCGAGGACCCCGAGATCGGTGCGCTGCTGCAACGCGCTTCCGAGAAGGCGACGTCGATCCAGACCAAGCTGATCTTCTTCGAGCTCGAGTGGGTGGCGCTCGACGACGACCAAGCCGAGGAGCTGCTCGCCACCGAGGGGCTCGATTTCTGCCGCCACCACCTGCGCCTCGAGCGGCGCTACCGGGATCACCTGCTCACCGCCCCGGAGGAGCGGATCGTCACCGAGCTGTCGCTGAGCGGGCGCAGCGCTTGGAGCCGGCTCTTCGACGAGCTCACCTCGGCGATCCGGGTCGAGCTGCCCGGCCGCGAGGAGTCGGTGACGCTGGACGAGGCGCTCTCGGGCCTGTTCGACCCCGACCGCGAGCGCCGTCGCGCCGTCGCCGAGTCGGTGACGGCCGCCCTCCAGCCCGGCCTACGCACCCGTGCCTACACCTTCAACACGCTGCTGCAGGAGAAGGCGACGATGGACCGCCTGCGTTCCTACCCGCACTGGCTGGCAACCCGCAACCTCTCCAACGAGGCCTCCGACGAGTCGGTTCAGGCGCTGGTCGACGCGGTCAAGGGTCGCTACGAGCTCGCCCGGCGCTGGTATCGGACGAAGGCGAAGCTGCTCGGCATCGAGCGGCTCGCCGACTACGACCGGATGGCGGTGGTCGGAGCTGACGACGAGGAGATCGGCTGGGAGGACGGCAAGCGGATCGTGCTCGACACCTTCGACTCGGTCTCCCCGCGGATGAGCGAGATCGCCGGGCGCTTCTTCGACGAGCGCTGGATCGACGTGCCGCCGCGGCCGTCGAAGCGCGGCGGGGCGTTCAGCGCCTCCACCGTGCCGTCGGTCCACCCCTACGTGATGCTCAACTGGACCGATCGGCGTCGCGACGTGACCACGCTCGCCCACGAGCTCGGTCACGGCATCCATCAGTACCTGGCCCGCGAGCAGGGCGTCTTCCACCAGGACACGCCGCTGACCGTCGCCGAGACCGCCTCGGTGTTCGCCGAGGAGCTGGTCTTCGGGCGGCTGCTCGCCGACGCCGACGACCCGCGGGCGCGGCTCAACCTGCTGGCCGAGTCGATCGAAGGCCAGATCGCGACCGTCTTCCGGCAGATCGCGATGAACCAGTTCGAGGACCGGGTCCACAACGCGCGGCGCGGCGAGGGCGAGCTCTCGGTCGAGCGCTTCGGCGAGATCTGGGTCGAGACCCAGGAGGAGCTGCTCGGCGACGCGGTCGAGATAACCGACGGCTACCGCTCCTGGTGGTCCTACGTCCCCCACTTCATCGGCTCGCCCGGCTACGTGTACGCGTACGCATACGGCCAGCTGCTGGCGCTCTCCGTCTACCGCCTCTACACCGAGCGCGGCGAGGAGATCGTCCCCGGCTACCTCGAGATGCTCGCCTGCGGCGGCTCCCGCTCGCCGGAGGAGCTGGGCCGGATCGTCGGCGTCGACCTCGCCGATCCCGGGTTCTGGGACCGCGGCCTCGACCTCGTCGCCGAGCAGCTCGACGCGGCCGAGGCAGCCGCCGAGCAGGTTCTCGCCGGCGGCCGCTGACTACCTCAGCCGCTCGAATTCCCGTACTTCACTCGTTCGCAGCCGATCGGTTCAGGGTCCAGCCCGCGGTCGATGTATGCGATGTCGCGTTTGCCCGGACCGCAGTCGATGACTCGATCGCGCTCTCCGTCCACCGCGCGTAGTACGTCGTCGCCCGCGCCACCGCGGAAGACATCCCGGCCAGGCCCGCCCTTGAGCATGTCTCGACCGGGACCGCCGATCAACCGATCGCGCCCTTCGTCGCCGAAGATCCGGTCGGCTCCTGCACGTCCTTTCAGGGTGTCGGCACTGGTACCGCCGCGGAGCTTGTCGTCACCTCCACCGCCGATGAGCAGATCACTACCCGCGCCTCCGACAAGAAGGCCAGGGAATGGGATATCGATCCGGACAATGTCATCTCCGCCCTTCGCGCTGATGTTGACGCCACCACGCTGTGCACACCGAGCCACGGTCGGAGACTCGTTCACACAGTTGGTTCGCGCATCGACGCCAGTCGGATCCTCGAGGACGTATGACATGGGATCATCACCCTCAACTGCAACCGTGATTCTGTTCTCACCGGCGTCACCCACTACACCTAGCCCAAAGCGGCTAAAGTCCGGATAGTGTGACCCTACATACGTCACGGCTGCCGCTTGGGAGGCAAACGGCATAAGCGCTAAAAGCATCAACACAGATGCGACGGCTTTGATCATTGCCATATCCTTCATCCTAGCACGGCGGCCGAGCGTATCCACGTACAGTCATCATACGACAATAACTCGGTTTCATTTCGAACAACGGTGACGGGCCACCATCTGAGACTGTTGCGACGCCAGTTCCCATTTCCCAGCCCTCGATAGGCGCCTGGGAACCGGTGTAGGCCGAGTAGTCTCGGTAGCTATGAAATACGGCGACAGGCACATTCTCTTGACGCATCACGCTATGTAGCCCGGCCAACACATTTGCCTGTCCGGCGAAGGTCTCCCTGCGGCAATCCGCTGCGCTCTCGCCTGTGGTGGACGCACCGACTTCGGTCACCCAGACGGCTGCCGACAGTCCCGGTATTCCGTTTGTCGAGCGGTCTTTCGCGAACCTGATCTGCGCTCGGGCGCTCTCTTCGACCGATCGATCATCGCTTGTATCGCCGCCACATTCGTGACTCGGTCGATACGGATGCAATCCGACCACGTCGCTGGATGTAGATGCTCCCAAGAGACTGAGCCATGCCAGGTACTCAACCCAGTACATCCGTTTGATGTACGGCCCTTGGTTTTCGTAGTTCAGAGCAGACTGCTGCTTACCAGGCGCCAGCCCTGCCGTGATCACGGGTGTAGACGGATTGCCCCCGGAACTGTTGATCCCGGCGTAGGCCAAGCTAAGAAGCTGTGAGTAGCGAAGAACATCGGGTACACAGCCGCCCCAGAACCCAGCTGTGTTCACCTCGTTTCCAATCTCAATGCCTAGAGCATCTGGATAGCGTGCCGCAACCGTCATCGCGGCGGCCTGCCAGGCCGTGTTGTCAAAGGTCGTATTCCGTGGGGCACCTACCGACCGCACATCGTCAGGATCGTCGAACACGGGGTTACAGCCACCCGAGTCGACGTTGTAGTTCAAGCTCGTCAGATCGTGGCCGATCCCGCCGGCGTTGATGCTGTAACTGCTGC
>CAZXKG010000033.1:19169-24133 GCA_964641695.1 uncultured Conexibacter sp. | reverse complement strand
CGATCTTCGGGCGCAGCTTGATTTCGCGGATGTTGACCTGCTGCTGGTGCTTGCGGGCCTGCTTGGCCTTCTGCTCCTGCTCGTACTTGTACTTCGAGTAGTCGAGCAGGCGGCACACCGGCGGCCGCGAGTCGGGCGCGACCTCGACCAGGTCGAGGTCGGCCTCACGAGCGATCCGCCGCGCCTCGTCGGTGTCGAGGACGCCGACCTGCTCGCCGTCGGCGCCGATCAGCCGCACCTTGGGAACGCGGATGCGTTCGTTGATGCGTGTCGGGTCCCGATCGGGGGGACGCCTGTCGAAGCGGCGTGGGACCGGCACTAGTGATCGAGGACGCTGATCGTCAAGTCGTCAACGCAGATTGATTCGGGACGAGGAAAGCGCAAAGGCACGGGCGCTCAGGGGCGCGACGTGGTTCGGGTGCCATGCATCGAGCGGAAGTATAGACACGCGAAGCGGAGTTGCGGGCACAAGCTCCTCATCGCGGCTCCCAGGGAGCCCGTCCCGGTCATCCGGAGCCCTCGATACGCGCCGCGAGCTCGGCGGCGCCGAGCACCCCGAGATCCCCTTCTCCGTGGGCGCGGACGGCGCCTCCGCCCGCCGCCAGCTCGCGGTCGCCGACGACGAGCATGTACGGGACCTTGGCGAGCTCGGCGTCGCGGATCTTGCGACCGACGGACTCGCTGCGGGAGTCGAGCCGGGCGCGCACCCCGAGCTCGGCGAGCTCGCGCAGGAGCGCCTCGGCGCCCTCGTTGTGCTTGTCGGAAACCGGCAGCACGATCGCCTGCGTCGGCGCCAGCCAGGCGGGGAAGCGCCCCGCGAAGTGCTCGATCAGGATCCCGGCGAAGCGCTCCATCGAGCCGAGCAGAGCGCGGTGGATCATCACCGGACGATGCTCGGCGTTGTCGGCGCCCTGGTAGGTCAGCTCGAAGCGCTCGGGCATGAAGAAGTCGAGCTGGCAGGTGCCGAGCTGCCAGGAGCGGCCGAGCGCGTCGGTCACGTGGAAGTCGATCTTCGGCCCGTAGAAGGCGCCGTCGCCGGGGTTGACCCGGTACTCGCGTCCGGTCTGCTCGAGCGCGGTCCGCAGCATCCGTTCGGCCTCCTCCCACTGCTCGTCGGAGCCGATCGACTTCTCCGGGCGGGTCGAGAGCTCGACGTCCACCTGATCGAACCCGAACTTGGTGTACAGCTCGTCGATCGCCTCGACGATCGCGACCACCTCCGCCGGTGCCTGCTCGGGCGTGCAGTAGATGTGGGCGTCGTCCTGGGTGAAGGCCCGAACGCGCAGCAGACCGTGCAGAACGCCCTCGCGCTCGTAGCGGCTGACCCGCCCGAACTCGGCGATCCGCAGTGGCAGCTCGCGGTAGGAGTGACGGTCGGAGTCGAAGACCAGGCAGGCGCCGGGGCAGTTCATCGGGCGCACCGCGAAGCGGCGGGCATGCTCGTCGCGGTCGCGCTCGGCGGGCTCGGCGAAGAACATGTTCTCGCGGTAGTTGTCGTAGTGCCCGGAGCGGTGCCAGAGCTCCTCGTCGAGGATCTGCGGCGTGTCCACGCGGACGTACCCCCCGCGGTCGAGATGCTTCTTCACCTCGGCCTCGACGAGGTCGAGGAAGACGGTGCCCTGCGGCAGCCAGAACGGCATCCCCGGCGCCTCCGGACGCATCGTGAACAGGCCGAGCTGAGGTCCGAGCTTGCGGTGATCGCGCTTCTTCGCCTCCTCGATCCGCTCAAGGTGGGCGGCCAGATCCTTCTTGCTGAAGAAAGCGGTGCCGTAGATCCGGGTGAGCATCTCCCGCGTCTCGTCGCCCCGCCAGTAGGCGCCCGCGACGGAGTTGAGCTTGACCGCGGCGATCCTGTCGGTGGACGGCGCGTGCGGCCCGCGGCAGAGATCGGTGAACGGGCCGTTGCGGTAGAGGGAGACCGTCTCGACGCCCTCGTCACGAATCAGATCCTCGATCAGCTCGACCTTGAAGCTCTGCCCCTCCGCCTCGAAGCGCGCGATCGCCTCGGCGACCGGAACGTCGGTGCGTTCGAACGGCTCGGCCGCCTTGATGTGCTCCGCCATCTTCGCCTCGATCGCGGGGAAGTCGTCCTCGGTGACCTTGACCCCGTCGGGGAAGTCGAAGTCGTAGTAGAAGCCGCCCTCTACCGGCGGGCCGATGGTCACCTTCGTCCCCGGGTAGAGCTCGGTGATCGCGGTGGCCATCACGTGGGCCGCGTCGTGCCTGATCAGATCGAGCGCGCCGTCCGATTTGGCGGTGACGATCTCTATCTCCTCCCCGTCGGCGAGCGCTGCCGCCAGATCGCGGACTTCCCCGCCGACTCGCAGCGCCAGCGCCGCCTTGGCGAGCCCGGGGCCGATCGCGGTAGCGGCGTCGGCGCCCGTCGCCCCCTCGTCCAGCTCGAGAGGGGTTCCGTCGGGAAGCTTCACGGTCACGTTCGACATCGCCTGCATCGTAAGGTCCGGCGAAGCCGGGGGCAGCGGCGGTGCTCGGAGCGCTCAGCCGCCCGTGCAGACGGTCGGGTTCTCGGGGTCGACGAGGAGTCGATCGAGACCGTCCGGCTCCTTGACGCGCCAGACGACGACGTCGCCGCGGCTGCCGACGCGCACGAGACCGGAGTACGGAGGCCTGGGATCGCCGACGACGAGGACCAGGCGGATGCCCGGTGGCGGAGCCCCTCCCCCGGTCTCCGGGATCGGGCCCACGCAGCTGCGACGCGCTCCACGCAGCTCCCAACCGTAGAAGTCGCGCCCATGATGCTCCGCGAGCTCGCCCTCCGCGACGAGCAGCTGCGTCGGCACGCCGGCGAACCGTGACTCGAGCGCGCGCACGGCGCTGCTGTACTCGGAGGGGCCGACCGGAGCCTTGGCGAGCGCGAGCCCGCTCGAGAGGGCCGCCGCCAGCAAGAAGGTGAGAGCGATCGCCGCGGTGGCGGGCGTGCCCGAGGAGCGGTCCCCGGCGCTCAGGCCGCTCGTCCGCCCGCCGGCCGCCGAGACGACCCCCGACAGCGAGACCACCATCACCGGCGCAGCGAGGATCTGCAACGCCTTGGCGGCCGTGTAGGGGGTGCTGCCGATCCGCGCCGCCAGCCAGATCGCGCCCGCGGCGAGGACGGCCGCGGCCAGCACCGAATCGCGCTCGCGCTCGATCCGCCGGAGGCCGAGGACGAAGGCCAGCACGCCCAGCAGCGCCCCGAGCCAGAAGACGAGCGCCGGGACGGAGCCGTCGCCGGGATGGACGCGGAAGTCCCCGCTCGGCCAGACTCCGAACACCTGCAGCGGGTTGATCTGACCGAAGAGGTTCCCGAGGTCGTCGTTGAACTCGGGGCCGCCGGCGTCGTCGGCGGCCACCGCCCTCTCGGCGAGCAGCGGCAGCGGCACCGAGGAGCTGCGCTCGGCGACCGTCCCGACGTTCGCCCCGAAGTCGATCATCCGGCCGATCTCCGGAGCGGCGAGGACGACGAGCAGCGCCACCGCCGCGAGCGTCGGGTAAAGCAGCGTTCTCGCCGCGGCGATCGCTCGCTCGCGGTGAAGCAGCAGCTCGATCGCCCCCCAAGCGAGGAGGGTTGCGGCCAGCCAGGCGAGCCCGGGGCCGCTGTAGGCGTAGAGGGCGCCGGCGGCGAGGATCGCCGCCGGCGCGGCCGTCGCGATTCCCCGCTCCGGCCAAGCGCCGCTCTCCGCTGCCTGTGAGAAGGAGCGGAGCCAGGCGATCAGGGTGAGGAGGAGGACCGTCTCGACCAGCTCCTTGAACGCCCCCTGCGCATACCAGGAGGCGGCCAGGTAGGCGAGAGCGGTCAGCAGGGCCAAGGGAACGGCTCGTCGGTCGCGTGCGCCGAAGCAGTCGAGGACCGCGAGCGCGGCAAACGCGGGCAGGGCCATGGTCAGGCCGCTGAAGGAGAGGGCGAGGTTGCCGTTGACCACCTCGACCGCGACCGCCAAGGCATGCGGGCCGAGCGGATAGCCCTGCTCGTAGAGGCTCGGGGTCGCGCCGATCTGATCGGTCAGCCAGCTCGCGACGAACAGATGCTGGGACATGTCGACGTTGAAGCCCGTCCCGAGGATCCCGAAGTGCCCCTCCGCCGCGAACGGGATCGAAGCGAGCAGGATCGCGCCGAGCACGGTGGCGCCGAGGACCCCGAGGGAGTCGCGGAACCCCTCGAGCCGCTGGCTGGCCAGCGCGGTTCCGGCGAGCGCGAGCGCGACCAGCACGAGCAGCGCGGTCACGCCCTCGCCCGGCAGCTGAACGGTCCACCAACCGATCACGAGCGCGGCCGCCAGCCCGACGGGGACCGAAGCGGGCGCGTAGCGACGGCCGCCGCACAGTGCCTGGACGCCGGCGCCGATACCGGCGGAGACGGCGAGGATCAGCAGCGCCGAGCCGTAGGTGGCGAGTGCGTCACCGATCATCGGGGGAGTCTCCCCCACGACGGCCCGTCATGGGCCGTCGTGGGTCCAGGTCGTTCGACCGCCCCGCATGGGCCGCCGCCGGTTGGTCGCGGTCAGCGACTCAGCGATCGCGCGATGACGACGCGCTGGATCTCGTTCGTGCCCTCGTAGATCTGGGTGATCTTGGCGTCGCGCATCATCCGCTCCATCGGGTACTCCTTGACGTAGCCGTAGCCGCCGAGCACCTGCACGCCCTCGACCGTGACCTCCATCGCGGCGTCGGAGGCGAAGAGCTTGGCCATCGAGCTGTACTGCGACTTGTCGGGATCGTCGCGGTCGATCTTCGCGCAGGCCGTGTAGAGCAGCTCGCGGGCGGCCGCCGTCTTCGTCGCCATGTCGGCGAGCTTGAACTGCATGCCCTGCAGCCCGATGATCGGCTTGCCGCCGACCTCGCGCTCCTTCGCGTACTGGACCGCGTAGTCGACGCAACCCTGGGCGATGCCGACGGCCTGGGCGGCGGCACCGAGGCGCGTGCGCTCAAGCGTGCCCAGTGCGATGGCGAGGCCACGGCCGACCTCG
>CAZXKG010000033.1:0-19159 GCA_964641695.1 uncultured Conexibacter sp. | reverse complement strand
TCAGGTTCTCGGCCGGGACGCGGACGTCCTCCATCACCGGCGACCCGGTCGGCGAGCCCTTGATGCCCAGCTTCTTCTCGAGGTTCGCAATCGAGAAGCCGGGCCGGTCCTTCTCGACCACGAACGCGGTGATCTTCCTGTTCTCGCGGTCGCTGACCGCGAAGACGACGTAGAAGTCCGCGATCGAGGCGTTGGTGATCCATGCCTTGGTCCCGTTCAGGACCCATTCGTCTCCGTCCTGGACCGCGGTGGTGCGCATCTCGGCCGGGTTGGAGCCGGCCTCGGGCTCGGAGAGGGCGAAGGCGGGCGACCACTCGCCGGAGGCGCACTTCGGCAGGAAGCGCTGCTTCATCTCGTCGGAGCCGAAGAGCTGGATCGGCAGCGTGCCGAGCTCCTGGATCATCAGGATCAGGGCGCTGGAGGCGCAGGCGCGGGCGATCTCCTCGACTGCGATCTGCTGCATCAGGGTGCCGGTGCCGGTGCCGCCGTACTCGGTCGCGAACGGGAGCCCGAGGACGTCGTGGGAGGCGAGCAGCTCGCGGACGTCCCAGGGGTACTCGCCCTGCTCGTCGATCTCGGCCGCGCGCGGCGCGATCTGCTCCTGCGCCAACCGGTGGACGAGGTCGCGGAAGTCTCGGAGATGCTCAGGTACCTGGTAGACGCCGTCCGCGCCGTTCGCTGATTCGCTCATGGACGCGAAGCTTATTGCCGGCGATCCGGCAGGCGCCGGGCGGATCCGCGCGGGGTGGCCCGCGCCTCCGCTAACGTTCCGCCCCCGCGAGGGCGTTTAGCTCAGTTGGGAGAGCGCCAGCTCGACAAGCTGGAGGTCACTGGTTCGAGCCCAGTAACGCCCATTCTCTCGGCCCGGATGGATGCACCGTTCCGACCGGCCGTCACGAGATCCCCGTCCACGTCCGATAGGGAGCCAGGTTCATGAGCATCCTCGAGGCCGCATCACGGGTTGCCGAATCTCCCTATGCGAGATGGAGGCTGCGGGGGACGGGGGTCAGCGGGTTCCCGTCGGTCGTAGGCAAGCTCCAGATCCGCGGGCGAAGGCGGATCAGCCTCGGCCGGAGCACGTACTTCAGGGCACGGCAGTTCCCGATTCAGCTCAGTGCCGGGCCGAAGGGCAGGCTCGAGATCGGGGACAACTGCTTCATCAACCAGGGCGTCAACATCTACGCGACCGTCGGGGTAGCGATCGGCGATCACGCGAAGCTCGCCGACCTGGTCAGCATCCACGACACGATCGGACACGCGATCTCACCTTCGATAGATGCCAAGACAGCACCGATCCGGATCGGGCGGAACGTCTGGATCGGGCGGGCCGCCTACGTCCTCCCGGGCGTGACGATCGGAGACAACTCCGTGGTCGCGGCCGGCGCGGTGGTCACCGAGGACGTCGAGGCCAACACCGTGGTCGGCGGCGTGCCCGCCCGACTGCTGCAGCGATTCGAGGCACCCGTGGACTGGATCCGGATGTGATGCCGCCCAGCGCTGGATGGAGGTAGTCTCCGCCGCCGACGAACGGCTCGACGGAGGAGAGATGACGAGCAGGGCCGAACCCGACAACTACGTCCCCGCCCTCGCCTACCGGTGGTTGACGCCGCTCTACGATCCGCTCGTCGCTTTCACCACCCGTGAGCGGGCGTTCAAGGATGCGCTGCTCCGGCAGGCAGCGATCGCGGGGCGCATGCAGGTACTCGATCTCGCGTGTGGCACCGGGACCCTCGCGATAGCGGCCAAGAAGCAGCATGCGGAGGCGACCGTCCACGGACTCGACGGCGATCCCCAGATCCTCGCTCGCGCACGCGCGAAGGCAGCCGCTGCGAGTGCCGAGATCCACCTGACCGAGGGGCTCTCCTTCGACCTCCCCTATGCCGACGGCCGGTTCGACCGCGTCCTCTCGAGCCTGTTCTTCCACCATCTGGTGCACGACGACAAGATCCGGACGCTGGCCGAGGTCCATCGCGTGCTGCGAGCGGATGGGGAGCTCCACATCGCCGACTGGGGCGAGCCCGGGAACCCGCTCATGCGGGCCCTCTCGAAGGGGATCGAGGTGCTCGACGGCCGCGAGCAGACCGCCGACAACCTGGCGGGTCGCCTGCCGTCGATGGTTGCGTCGGCGGGCTTCGCCGACGTACGCCAAGGCCCCTCGTTCCAGACGCCCTTCGGCGTCCTTCGCCTCCTCTCCGCGCAGCGCTGACTCAGCGCTGCGGGAGCGAAAGGGCCGCGATCTCACCGCGGCCCCTCCGACCTCAGCGCTTGATCTTCTTCGCCTTCACGATCCCCTTCACGCGGACCTTGCCCGACACCTCGCGGGTGGTCACGTTCGCGTGCACCTTGAGCTGGTTGCGCTTGCGCTTGAGGAAGCGCTGCGCGCGCTTGCTGAGCTTCGCCCGGACCGTCGCGCTCTCTCCGCCGGCCAGAACCTTGACGCCGGTCGAGGCGACGTCGAAGCTGAGCTTCTTGCCCTTGTACTTGCCACGGGCACTCAACTTCAGCTCACCGTCGTGGCAGGCGGCGAACCCCGGCGGGCACTTGACCCGAAGGGCGACCTTGCGGCCGTTGACCTTCATCCGCTTGCCGGTGAACAGCTTCAGGTTGCGCTGCGGCAGCTCAGCGAAGTCGACCGCCGGCTCATAGCCGTCAGGCAGGAACTTCGACGCGGGGGCCCCCACCGTTCCGTCTAGCGCGCCGGGCTTCTCCAGCACCGGCATCCGCAGGCGGAGGTTGCCGACGGTCACCGGCTGCTGGTCGTTCGACGGACGTCCGTAGGAAGACAGGAACGGTGCCGTGTTCGCCGGCGTGCCGTCGAACGCGACCAGCTCCAGGCGGGGTGCATGCCCCGCCTCGAACTTCCAGCCGTTGGGGAAGAGCTGGAACACCTGACGAGTCGGGCCGCCTGTCGCCGGCCTCCAGAGGCCGCGCGCGACCAGGGTCGACTTCCCGTCGGGCGCGACGTCGAGCAGGCGCGCAGCGACTTGCGAGGTGTCTCCGGGCAGCGTGAATCCGGCGATCACGCTGACCGAGCCCATCAGCGTGTAGCCACCCTCGGGCGCCGGGTCGAGCTCGTAGGTCGCCGACCCGTTCACCGCGGCGCCGTTGACCGTCGCGCATGCGTTCACGAACGGCGGGTTGAACTGCCCGTTGGTGTTGGAATCGGGGGCGATCGTCTGCGGCTCGCCACCCTGGACCCGGATCTCACCCTTGGCGAGCTTCGCCCAGTTGTCCGCGTGGAACGGCCCGCCCGACGCACCCCCTGCCGGACACGTCTGCGTGTAGGCGGTCACGCCCTGCTGCGGCTCCGGCCCCTCACCCTTCACGTAATGGTCGAACCAGGCGACGGTCGCCTGGCTGATCGCCTCCTCCACGTCGGGCTTGTTGTTCGCCCGCGGGTGACCGAAGTCGCCGTAGTAGAGCGCCATGTCCGCATTCGGATAGGAGCCTCTGGTCCGGTTGTAGAAGCGGATCGTCTCGTCGGCCGGGAAGAGGTCGTCGGTGAAGCCGCTCGCCATCAGCAGCGGCGCGGGCCGGACCGAGTCGTCGATGTAGTAGGAGGAGTGCCAGCTCGTGAGCTCGTCGAGGATCGCCTGGACGTCGGCTCCATACGGCTCCCCCTGGTTCAAGCGATTGCGCCACCCGGTCAGGTCCGCGGCCGGGTCCGTTCCCTCCGGCGCGTAGAAGCCGGGCGCGGCCTGGCCTGTGAGGTAGAGCCCGCTGGTCAGCGACTGCTTGGAGACGCCGGGGCGCCCCGTGTAAGGAGCGTCGTCGACGTAGTCGAGGGTGGAGCCGTTCGGCGCCAGCGAGTAGGCGAGATCGGTCCAGGGAATCGAGGGGGCGGACGCAGCGATCTCCATCGCCTTCCCGTTCGGGCTCGTCCAGGGGACCAGCCGCCCGTCGACGTAGGTGCGGTTGCGCAGCGCGGCCAGCGACATCGACATGCCGCCGCCGTAGGAGCCGCCGATCGACGCGATCTTCTGCGGGTCGATCAGGCCGACGCCCTCGTCCGCGAGCAGACCGGCGAAGAGCTGAGCGTCGCGCACCTCGTAGCGGGAGTCGATCAGACGCACGTAGCCGTTCTCGCATCCAGCCGGATCAGCCGTCCGCGAGGCGACGCTTCCGCACGACTCGCGGAACCCCCGGTTGGTCATCGAGAAGGTCGCGTAGCCGCGCTCCAGCCAGGGCCGCATCGCGGGGAGCCCCATCTTCTGACCGCCGTAGCCGTGGAACATCATCACCAGCGGGTAGCTCCCGTCGGCACCCGAGGCGGGAGCCGGCGGGAAGGCGACGTTGACGTCGATCGGGACGCCGTCGAAGGTCTTCGTCGTGCTCCGCGGCGAGCTCGATCCGCAGAACCGGATCCCGTCCGGCTCGACCGAGCAGCTGACGTCTCCGCCGAAGACGTCGTCGATAGCCGCCGACGCCGCCGCCGGCACCAGCATCAGCGCCGCCCCGACGACGAGTGACGCGAGCAAACCCCTTCCCATCGCGACCTTGGTCATGTCTCTCCCAACCTGTGTTCCGTTCGAGCCCGGCCTCATGCGCGGGCGCCTCTCCCTCCGAAACCCAGCCCAGCCGAAGTCGATTCGCTCATTCGGAAATCGCGATCTACCATGCGTACGTCGATGCCCGAGAGCTACGGACAGTTCTGCCCGATCGCGCAGGCGGCCGAAGTGGTCAACGAACGCTGGACGCTGCTCGTGATCCGGGAGATGATGATGGGCAGCTCTCGGTTCAACGACATCCAGCGTGGCGTGCCGCGGATGTCGTCCTCCCTGCTGAGCAAGCGACTGCGCGAGCTCGAGCAGGTCGAGCTGATCAGCAAGGAGCCCCTGCCCGAGGGACGCGGCCACACCTACCACCTGACTCCGGCGGGGCTCGCCCTCGGCCCGATGATCGTCTCGCTGGGGACATGGGGGCGCGACTGGCTCAAGCGAGACATCACCATGGAGGAGGCCGACCCTTCCCTGCTGATGTGGGACATGCGCCGCGCGATCCGGGTCGAACGACTCCCGAAGCACCCGCTCGTGGCGTTCATCCGCCTTCGCGACGCGGTGAGCGACCGGCGAGCCTGGTGGCTGGTCGCCCGCGAGGACGACACCGACCTCTGCTTCACCGACCCCGGCTTCGAGGTCGACCTGGAGATCGACGCCGAGGTGAAGGCGCTCGCCGAGGTCTGGGTCGGCAAGCGGGAGCTCGGGCAGGCGATGGACTCGCAGCAGATCAAGGTCACCGGCCCGGACCACCTCGTCCGCACCGTGCCCGACTGGATCGGCCTCAGCACGTTCGCCTACCCGGATCCGGCGGCGGTGCTCGCCGAGCGCGACCCGCTCGGCATCCTCACGCCCTCCGACTGAACGCGGCGACTCGAAGGGACGCCGCTTCGGTGCGACGCCCCTCGATGCTGCAACTACTGCAGCTTGCGCTCCCACCAGACACAGAGCGGCGGGGGCAGCAAGCCTCCGACGGCCGCAGCAGTCCTCACGCAGCCCGCCGGCCAGTCGAGACGAGGTACTCCATCTCGAAGCGCGCATCGTCGGCGCTACCCAGGTTCTGGCTCTCGAACATCGCGTCGAGGGCCTCGTCGAGCTCCCGCAGACGCCCCTCGCGCTCGGCGTTGGCGCGGATGACGATCGTCGGCCCGTAGCAGTCCTTGAAGTGCTGGGCGAAGTCCTCCGGCCGCTCGAACGCGGTCACCTCGAGCACGCCGCGATCATGTGAAGCGAACTCGACGCGGTCCCCGAAGAGCTCGACGAGGTGCTCCTCGCTTCCCCAGAGCGGCGCGGGACGCGCTCCGGGAGGGGGCGGCGGCGCGAACGGACCCATGGTTCGGAACAGCTCGCCGACCATCCCCCCGGGAGTCCAGCTGAGCAAGCCGACGGCCCCGCCCTTCCGGCAGACCCGGACGAGCTGATCCGCGGCGACCTCATGGATCGGGGCGAACATCACGCCGATGGCCGAGATCACGACGTCGAACGCCTCGTCCTCGAAAGGGAGGTTCTCGGCGTCGGCCTCCGCCCAGGAGAGGGTCAGCCCCTCCGACTCGGCGCGTCTGCGGCCTGCGTCGAAGAGCTCCGGGGTGAGATCGCTCGCGGTGACGTCCGCGCCGCGCGCCGCCGCCGGGATCGATGCGTTCCCGGTTCCGGCGGCGATGTCGAGGACGCCATCGCCACTCGAGATCCCGCTGGCCTCGACGAGGCGCGGACCCAAGGGGTCGAGGAACGTCTCGACCATCCCGGGGTAGTCGCCGGATGCCCACATCGAGCGATGGCGCTCCTTGATCTCCGGAGCGGCCGCTTCCACAGGTGCCTGCTTGTTGTTCATGTTCTTCTCCTTCGTTCCTGGTTCAAGCAAGCGCGATCGTGCCTGGGCCCGAAGGGCCGATCAACTTCAAGATCTGCAGTTACGCCGCGGTCGATGTGGGAGGTACGCTGCCGTCTCAAGGAGGGCTAGGCGGCTCGCTGTCCGAACCACTCCCCCATGCGTTCGGGCGTGAACACCTCGCTGCGCGGACGGCGCAAACGGCTGAACGAGTCACGGAAGTCCGCCGCGGCAGCCGGATCCCGGGTCAGCCCGCCGAAGAGCGGGTCGGCGATCTCAGGTGTCGGGAACTGCCCGTAGGCGAAGGACCACTCGTAGTGCTCCTCGGCTCGCTCGTCGCGCCAGCGCCCGTAGTCGGTGAGATCCTCGCCGGGCGCCGAGAGGGCATCCGCCACGTAGAGCGACTGCTCGATAGCGTCGGAGATCCCTTGCGCGGTCGAAGGATGCTTGAAGTGACCGGCATCGCCGACCAGCGCCCAGCCAGGCCCCGACGCCGTCCGGAAGAAGCCGCGCAGCATCGATTCCGGAACGATGCGGATCGGCGAGACCTCCTCTCCCCGCTCCAGGACCGATAGGTCGAAGCGATCCCCGAACCGCTCCAGGCTGGAGAAGTAGCGGCCACGGCGCTGAGCCTCGTCGCCGCGCGTCGCCTCGGGTGGAAGGCCGAGCAGGAGTATCGACAGGTCGTCCTCGCACGCCGTCCAGGTCAGCGCCGCGTCCTCACGGATGTCGAGCTCGAAGCTCTCGCCCTGGGGCAACCCGCGCCAGTACGCGAACATGAAGGCCATCTCGGCCGCCATCGGACGCTCCTTCTGGAGGTCGAGCTGCGCGGCGACGGTCGAGGCTCGCCCGTCGGCGCCGATGACCCAGCGCGCACGGATGTCCTCCCCGTTCTCCAGGGAGATGCCGCGGACCCGGTCACCGTCGCGAACGAGCCCGGTGACGCGATGGCCGAAGCGAGTCTCGGCGCCGCTTTCGACGGCGGTCTCGAGCAAGGCGCGATCGAGCACCGGGCGCGTGACGCTGCACATCCAATCGACACCGTCGATGGGCGTGAACCCGCCCTCGAGGTCGTGCCCGAGGGCGTGAACCGCGAACGAGAGCGGGTTCAGGCGATGATCCTTCTCGATCCGATCGATCGCGCCCAGCTCACGAAGGCGGGCGATCGTGTTCGGATAGAGGAAGTGGGTCGAGAGCGTGTCCGCCGGCGGGGGCGAGTGATCGATAAGCAGCACCGACCATCCACGCTCGGCGAGGCGAGCCGCCAGGGGTGAGCCGGCGCATCGCGCACCGACCACCACGGCGTCGTATGCAGTTGAGCGAGATCCATCCATCGTGAGACGAATGTCTACGCCCCGCCGGAGCGCCCTTCAACTTCAAGATCTGCAGTTGCCCGCGGGAAGCGGGCCCCGGGCGGTCCGTCGGCTTGGGCCGTGACCTCAGCGACCCGCGTAATCGCGGCATGGCTGGCCGCGAAGGCCCGGGCAGGCCGGCAGTGTCGTCGGGATGTCGAGCCCCTCCATCACGGGCAGCATCAGGGTCGAGCTGCGTCGCTTCGAGGAGCTGACCGCGACCTTGGTCGCGCCCTTCTTCGGCTTCGCGTTGGCGAACGCCCAGACCGGCTGATCGCCGTTCGGGCCCGAGAGCGTGAGCCTGATCCGAGAGCCCTCGCGGTATGCGTGACCTTCGTAGTAGAGCGGGATCGTGATCTTGGCGAAGCGGCCCTTCGGCATCGGTTTGGCGTCGCGCTTGCGAAGGCTGAGAACCGGCTCCAGGCGGCTGCTCTTCTTCCTGTCGAGCTTGCGGGTGCTCGCCCGGACCCAACCCCCCTGGACGAAGACCTCCTTGCCGTCGGGCCGTACCTCGCTGATCGTCGCCTGCAGGTCGACGTCACGCTTGGCGGAGCGGACCCAGAGCCGGACGGCGCCGGCGCCGAGCACGATCGTGTCCTTGGCGAGCGACGGCGTGATCCAGGATCGGGAGGCTCCGGAGGCGTGCTCCTTCCACTCGTAGCCGGGGTCGGTGCTCCAGAGCTTCCCGGAGCCCGTGTCCCCGGTGAAGTTGGTCAGCGGCGTCGAGTGCGGATCGGCCCTGAACGAGGCTCGAGCCGTTCTCCGCGGCGGGTGCGATTCGAGCTTGCCGGCCTGCGAGAGGAACCAGGTCCCGACCGAGGTACCCGGGGCCGGGAAGCGCGGGAACGAGTACTCGAAGCCGGGATACGGAGCGCCCGGGCGGGCTGGTCGCCCGGCGCCGTTGTCGAAGAGGACGCGGACCTGACCGAGCTTCTCGAACTCGTTGCGAGCGCCCGCCAGGGTCGGCTGCAGCTGAATCGGATCGGTGGGGAGGGTCAGGCCGGGGATCCCCATCGCCTCCTGGAAGATGATCGGCGCGGCGAGCTGAACCAGCGCCGCGTTGGTGATCGGGGACTGCTCGGCGACGTAGATCTTCATGAAGTCGTACCAGCGGTTGAAGGTCTCCGGGGAGAGCGCGTCGATGTGCGTCCCGTTGGTGAACGTGAACCACTTGCGGTCGGTTCCGGTGAAGCGATCGGCGAGGTTCGGGCAGTGGCCACCGGTCTGCTCATCGGTCCATTGACAAGCCATGAAGGTCGGGACCTCGATCTTGTCCACGAACGTCGCCGGAGAGATCGGATCCGCGACCTTGGGCTTGTAGTGGTTGTTCCTGCGGATCTTCTTCAGCAGATCCTTGGCCTCGCCGTGCATGACCTGGTTGTCGGCGCAGACCTGATCGCCTCCCTGAATCCGCTCGTAGGCCCAGGCCTGACCCTGGCCGGCACCCGCGGGCTTGGCGTCCTCGACCCGATCCAACGCCCACTCGAGCGCGAAGCCGGTGTTGAGGATCCCTCCGGGGTAGAGCGTCGTCTGCGTCTGATCGAGCACCGACAGGGGCGCGATCGCCGCCAGGGAAGGCGGCTGGGTGGATGCCGTGAAGAGCTGGCTGATCCCGCCGTAGGAGATGCCCATCATCCCGACCTTGCCGGTGTGGACCCAGGGCTGGCGCGCGACGGTCTCGATCACGTCGTAGCCGTCGAGGCTCTGCAGGGGCTCGAAGAAGTCGAAGGCGCCACCCGAGCAGCCGGTGCCGCGCATGTTGACGTCGACGACGGTGAAGCCCATCAGGTTCGCGAGCAGCGAGATCCCGCTCTCAGGGCCCGCCGGATCGGCGTAGCCGTAGCCGCCGTACTCGATCAGGGTGGGTCGCTTGCCGCTCGACAGCGAGGGGACCGTGATCCCGAACGCGTCGGTCACGTCCTCCGGCGGATGGACGTTGATCGCCAACCGCGTCCCGTCCCGGGTGGTCAGGTAGCCGTAGCCGCGAGTCGGGATCTCCTGCTCGTAGATCGAGGTGTCAGGCGGCGCCGACCTCGCGGAGAGAACCCGAAGCCGGCCGGACGTCTCCCCGCCCGCCTCGACGCGGTAACCCCGCCCCGGATCGACGTTGCGGAAGAGCAGGCCACCCATCGGGTTGGCGCTGCGCGCCGCGACGCGGTCGCCGCGACGGTCGCTGAGCGTGGCGCGCTGACCGCCGTCCAGGCCGGTGACGTAGACCTGCTCGACGCTGCCGGCGGCCTCGAAGGAAGGTGCGGCAACCGCCGGGCTCGCGGCGAGCAGCAAGCTGGCGAGCACGATGCCCGCAAGTACCGCTGATCCTCCGACGCTCGCCCGTCCTCGCCTGCTCACTGGCGTTCTTTCTATCACTCGCTCGCCACCGCACCCACCGGTTCGCCCTCGCCCTCAGACCAGTCCCAAGGCGAGCATGCCGTCGGCCACCCGCTTCAATCCGGCGATGTTCGCGCCGAGCACGTAGTTGCCAGGAGACCCGTACTCGCCCGCCGTCTCGTAGCAGCGGGCGTGGATCTCGCGCATGATCTCCACCAGGCGCTTCTCGCTGAACTCGAACGACCACGAGTCACGCGATGCGTTCTGCTGCATCTCGAGCGCGCTCGTGGCGACGCCGCCGGCGTTGGCCGCCTTGCCCGGCCCGAACGCGACGTCGGCCTTGCGGAACTCCGCGACCGCCTGTGGTGTGCAGGGCATGTTCGCGCCCTCCGCCACCGCGACCACGTCGTTGGCGATCAAGCGGCCGGCCGCTGCCTCGTCGAGCTCGTTCTGGGTCGCGCAGGGAAGCGCGACCGAGCAGGGGATCGACCAGATGTCGCCGCCCGCCTCGTATCTGGCACTCCCGCCGCGGCGCTGCGGATAGGCGGACAGATCGCCGCGCTCCCGCTCCTTGATCTCCTTGACCAGCTCGAGGTCGATCCCGGCGGGATCGTTGACGACGCCCGACGTGTCCGAGCAGGCGACCACCCGGCCGCCCAGCTGCGCGACCTTCTCGATCGCGTAGATCGCGACGTTCCCCGAGCCGGAGACGATGACGTCGCGACCGCCGAGCTCGAGGCCTTTCATCTGCAGCATCTCGGAGACGAAGTACACGCATCCGTAGCCGGTCGCCTCGCGCCTCACCCGGGCGCCGCCCCAAGCGAGGCCCTTGCCGGTGAGAACTCCCGACTCATAGCGGTTGGTGATCCGTTTGTACTGCCCGAAGAGGTAGCCGAGCTCCCGCTGGCCGACCCCGACGTCGCCCGCCGGAACGTCCGTGTGCTCGCCGATGTGCCGGTGCAGCTCGGTCATGAACGACTGGCAGAAGCGCATGACCTCGGCGTCGGATCGGCCCTTGGGATCGAAGTCGGCGCCCCCCTTCGCGCCCCCGATCGGGAGCCCGGTGAGGGCGTTCTTGAACACCTGCTCGAAGCCGAGGAACTTGACGATGCTCGCGTTCACGGAGCGGTCGAAGCGCAGGCCTCCCTTGTAGGGGCCGAGGGCGCTGTTGAACTCGACCCGGTAGCCACGGTTTATGTGGACCTCGCCGCGGTCGTCGCTCCAGGGGACCCGGAAGATGATCTGCCGCTCCGGCTCGCAGATCCGCTCGAGCATCTTCGCCTCGACGTAGCCCGGGTGCCGCTCGATGACCGGGCCGACTGCCTCGAGGACCTCGCGAACGGCTTGGTGGAACTCGCTCTCGCCGGGATTGCGTCGCAGCAGCGTCTCGTAGACCGATTCCAGGCGGGGGCCGAGTGGGATTCCCTCAGGCATCGCCTCCGAGCGGACGGCCGATCGCGTCTCGCTCAAAGTGGGCACCCGCTTTGAGGGGTCGCCGCGACGCCGATCGATATGTACTTGAGTCTGTGGGTCATGGCCGCAAACTACTCGCGCGGCCCCGTCGATGCGGCTCGCCGCCGCCCGTCGGCCCGAAGACCCACGAGCTCATTCGCGACCGGTGATCAGGCGAAGCTCACAGCCGTTGACGTTCGCGATGTAGAGCCAGAGATCGCCCAGCCCCCCGAGACGAGGGCGGGGCCGAGCGAGCGGGCCGGGTTCATCGAGGCGCCGGTGACCGGCCCGCCGAACAGGGCGTCGAGCCCGACCGCCGCGGCGATCGCCCGGGTGTCGGTCGCGCTCGATCCTCGCGAGCCCCGCGGTGTCGCCGCCCCCGCGGCCGGTCAGCTGAACGGGTTCTCGACCACAACCCCGCCGTAGTCCTGTCCCTCTGCAAGATCCTCGGTCACCACGGCGCTCGCGCTTGCGGCCCTCGCCGCCTCGACGATCGCCGCGTCCCCGATCACATCGCTCGGCAGACCAGCGTCCAGCACGCCTCAGCGATGCTCGGGCACGCCAGCATCGCGACGACCCAGATCTACCTCAGCACCCCCGGCCCGGACGAACTCCGGGCCGCGATCGAGAAGGTCTCCTTCGGGATCAAGCTCCCCAATCTGGGGTATGGGCCCCTCTCGCACCCTGCAAACCCAGTAGAGGCGCCTACCGGAATCGAACCGGTGTAAACGGCTTTGCAGGCCGCTGCGTAGCCACTCCGCCAAGGCGCCAGAGGGAGCGACAGGGTACCTGCTTGCCCGGTCCCAGAGATCGCGTGTAGGTTGCCGCACGTGGCTGGAGGAGCTTCGAACCGGGTTCTCGGCGGGTTCGGGGTTGTGGCTGCCCTTTGCGCGGTACTCCTGCTCGGTCCCCTGGGCCCTTCGGCGGAGGCGAAGCCGCCCAAGGTCAAGCGGTGCAATGGGCAGGTGGCGCTGTGCCCGGTTCCGTTCAACGAGGTCGTCCTGCCCGGTTCCCACAACGCGATGTCGTCGGCCGATCTCGGGTGGCGGATCCCGAATCAGACGCTCGACATCCCGGGCCAGCTCGAGCTCGGCGTCCGCGCGCTGCTGATCGACAGCTACTACGGGATCGAGGGCGCCGACGGGGTCGTCATGAACGCCGAGCAGGGAGATCCCGGCGCCAAGACCTACCTCTGTCACGTCCTCTGCCAGATTGGCGCCTCTCCCCTCGCCCCCATCCTCCGCCAGATCCGGCGGTTCCTGAGAAGCCATCGCAGCACGGTGCTGCTGATCGAGGTCGAGGATTACATCGAAGCCTCCGACTTCCGTCGTGCCGTCCGGCGCAGCGGACTGATGGACTTCCTCTACACCGGCTCGAACGAGGAGTGGCCGACCCTTCGGAGGATGGTCCGCACCGGGGAACGGGTCGTGATGCTCTCCGACAACCACGGCGGCGAGGTCCCCTGGCTCCACCCCAGCTACGACGGAATCCTCGAGGAGACGCCCTACACATTCCCTCAGCCGATCCTGCTCACTGACCCGGCAAATTGGCCGGCGAGCTGCGCGCCGAACCGCGGGCGATCCGGGAGCTCGATGCTTCTGATGAACCACTGGTCGCCTCCGGTCCCGCAGAACGTGCCCAACTTCGACGTCTATGCCCGGGTCAACGATCGCGCGGTACTCGTCGGCCGGGCTCAGGCTTGCGCCGAGTTACGCGGCCGCTATCCGTCGATAATCGCCGCCGACCAGATCACGGCCGGAGATCTCTTTGGCGCGGTCCGCGACCTCAACGCGATGGTCGCGGGGCGACTTTGAGGCCTCCATCCGGATAAGTTGACCCAATGTCAGCAAACCAGTTGATCCACGGCGAAGCAGCAGGTCTCGCATATCGGGAGGCAGCACCTGAGGGCGAGACCCACGGGACTCCGGTGCTCTTCGTCCACGGCTTCCCCGAGAGCTCGTACATGTGGAACGAGATGCTTCCCGTCGCTGCAGCGGCAGGCAGAAGGGCGATTGCCCCCGACCTTCCCGGCTTCGGCGACTCCCCGGCCAACCCACCGACGACGTGGGAGCACCTCGTGAAAGGCCTCGAATCCTTCGTGGAAGCGCTCGGACTCGACCGGGTGATCTTGGTCGTCCACGACTGGGGCGGGATCATCGGTCTGCGCTGGGCCTGCGACAACCCTGAGCGCATCGCCGCGCTCGTGATCAGCGACACGGGCTTCTTCGCCGATGCCGAGTGGCATGACCTCGCCGCCACCCTCCGGACCGAGGGCGCCGGCGAGGAGTTCTTCGACTCGATCGACCGCAAGATCTTCGGCGAGATGATGGGCGCCCTCAGCCCCGGGCTCAGCACCGAGGCGCTCGATCACTACTGGAAGTCCATCGGCACCCCTGAAGGCAAGCGTGCCTCGCTCGAGCTGTACCGCTCAGGGAACTTCGAGGCGCTGATTCCCTACGAGGGGAAGCTCGCCGCACTTGGTGTCCCCGCTTTGGTCATCTGGGGTGAAAACGACCCCTTCGCTCCCCTCGCCGCCGCCAATCGCTTCGCCGACGAGATCACCGACTCCCGCCTACACGTGATCGAGGGTGCCGGACACTTCATCTTCTCCGACGCCCCCGAGGAGTGCGGCCGGGAGTTCGGCTCATTCCTGGCTGAGACTCAGAACCTCTAATCCTCTCCTAATCGGGCCCGGTCAATCTGCCGGCATCACTGCTGGCAGGAGAGGGATTGGTCGATGAAAAAGCTGGGTACAGCCGCAACCGTGCTCATTGCGGTCCTGGCGCTTGCCCTTGCGGCAACGACCGGCGCACTCATCGCGACGGCTACGACCGACGGCGAGCAGACCGCGGTGACCCCAGCCTCTCCGGCGACGACGACGGGCGTGGTCGACGCAGACGAGGACGGCTTCGACCACGACGACCGCTACGTCGATGCCGACGATCGCCCGATCCCCAAAGATCGAGTCCGGCGCGTAGCCGACGCGGCGGTCGCCGCGGTCGGTGGGGGCACCGTCGTCGAGGTCAGTCGCTCCGACGATCCTGGCGAGACCTGGGAGGTCGAGGTGATGACCCCTGGCCGCGGCGAGGTCGACGTCGCCCTCGACGCCGGCCTGCGACGAGTCCCTAACGCCGCCTACGAGGACTAGCCTCCTAGACATGCGCGTCCTGATCGTTGAGGACGAGGAGAAGCTGGCGCGGCTCATTCGCCGGGGTCTGAGTGAGCGCGGGCTCGCCGTCGATGTGGCGAGCAGCGGCGAGGACGCCCTTTGGATGGCCGGATCGTCGCGCTACGACGCGATCGTCCTAGACGTGATGCTGCCCGGCATCGACGGCTTCGAGGTCTGCCGTCAGCTCCGCAAGGACGAGGTCTGGTCGCCGATCCTAATGCTGACCTCCCGGGACGCTGTCGAAGATCGCGTCAACGGCCTCGACGGCGGCGCCGACGACTACCTGACCAAGCCGTTCGCGTTCCCCGAGTTGGAAGCGCGGTTGCGAGCCCTCGCCCGGCGAGAGGCGGAGCGTCGGCCCGCCGTTCTCGAGTCCGGCGGACTCCGCCTCGATCCCGCCGCCCGCAGCGTGAACAGAAGCGGAGCCCAGATCGATCTTTCGAAGATCGAGTTCTCTTTGCTCGAGACCTTCATGCGCCGACCGGGCATTGCACTCGATCGGCTGCAGCTGCTTGAAACGGCGTGGGACGACTCCTACGAGAACCGTTCGAACGTGGTGGACGTCTACGTCCGCTACCTGAGGGCGAAGATCGACGAGCCATTCGGCACCGACTCGATCGAGACCGTGCGTGGAGTCGGCTACCGATGGCGAGGCGACTGATGAGGCGCCGATGGGAATCGATCCCGATCCGACTCCGACTCGCCTTCGGCTTCGCGCTCGTGATGGCGTTCGTCCTAGCCGGCATCGGGACGTTCGTCTACGAGCACACGCGCTCCGATCTCGACCGGCAGATCGAGCGCGAGCTGGCCGCGCGCATGGCTGGCACCGTCGCGATCATCCGCGACGATGGCGACGATCTCGGTGACCCGACTCAAGATCCGCTGGACCGGGTCGACAGCGAGGGCTTGGTCCAGGTATTCAGCTCGGCCGGCACGGTCGTCGACGCTACGAGCGAGGAGCTGCGCGCCAACCCGCTGGTGAACGGGGATGAGGTCCGGGCCCTGATCAGGGCCGGAACCAGCGCCGACCTCGACAGCATCGCCGGGCCCATCCGGGTGATCGCTAAGCGCACCCAAGACGACGGCGTTCGCTACGACGTCCTCGCCGGGGCATCGATCAGCGACCGCAACCAGGCGCTGGCCAGCCTTCGTGTCTTGCTCCTCATCGGTGGTCCACTCGCGCTCGTGCTCGCCTCCCTCGCCGCCTACGGCGTAGCTGCCGCCGCGCTCAGCCCGGTGGAAGCGATGAGAGCCCGCGCCGAGGAGATCAGCGAAGCCGACCCGGGCAAGCGCCTCCCCGTGGGAGCGGCGGACGACGAGCTCGCGCGCCTTGGAAGCACCTTGAACGAGATGCTCGGCCGGCTGGAGAGCGCGATCGACCGTGAGCGACGATTCGTCGCAGACGCAAGCCACGAGCTACGCACACCACTGGCGATCCTCAAAGCTGAGATCGAACTTGCCCTGGCCGCCGGGCGCCGGCCCGAGGAGCTGCGCGCTGCGCTCGTCTCCAGCGGTGAGGAGGTCAACCGGTTGACGCGCCTGGCTGGGGATCTCCTCCTGCTCGCCCGGATCGACGACGGCAAGCTGCCGATCCGGCTACAGGACCTCGAGCTGCAACCCCTCGCGAAGCGATTGGCGGGAGGCTTCGCATCGGAGACTGGGGAGCGCCGAATCGAGGTGGAGATTCCCGCGGCCCTGACCGCGCGCGGCGACGCGTTGCGGATCGAGCAAGCGCTCTCGAACCTGATCGACAACGCCCTGCGCTACGGGGCCGGCACGGTCACGGTGGGAGCGGCGGAGCGCGACGGGAACGTCGAGATCAGCGTCCGCGACGAGGGGACTGGATTCCCCGAGGAGATCCGTGGACACGCCACCGAACGGTTCGCCCGCGCCGACATCAACGGGAATGAAGGCCTCGATCGCGCCGGCTCGGGACTGGGCTTGGCGATCGTCGACTCGATCGCTGCCGCACACGGCGGAACGCTGCGGATCGGGGGCAACGCCGACGGGGCCGAAGTCTTCCTCTCGCTACCTCAGGAGCGAAGAAACGAATCGCTAATCAGCCTCTAATCCACGATCCGCATGCTGCGTCCAGTCACAAGATCTCCCCGAGGAGGAACACGAGATGAAGAAGCTGATCGCAGGAACGTTGACGGTGCTGGCAATTGCGGCCTTCGCGATCGTCGTGCCGAGTTCGGCACAGGCGAGCATCAAGAGCCTCGCAAAACAGGAGTGCAAGGTCGAGCGCGCAACTGACACGCGTGAGTTCAAGGCTCGCTACGGCGGCACCGGCAAAAAGGCGCTGAAGCGCTGCGTCAAAGCCGAGAAGGCCGAGGCCAAGCGCGACTGCAAGCAGGACCGTCGCACCGAGACCAACGAGTTCATCCGCGAGTACGGCGGAACCGACAAGAAGGCCCTGAAGCGCTGCATGCGCGACGAGCTGCGCTGAGCGCTCTCGCGGAGTGATTCAGCAGGAGCCCGGTGACGGTCGCCTTACGGCCGTCCCGGGCTCGTGCTATTCGAGGCTGCGACCGCTCGCGCTCAGGCCAGCGATTGAGCGACCTCCTCCAGTAGATCCATCGACTCCTGCATGCCGCCCTCCATGCCGGAGTTGATGTGAGCGTCGCGATGTTCCTTGTTCTCGTGCTGCACGAGGATCTCGAGCGTCGTCATTCCGTCCAGCTCGCTGAAGGTCATGGTGTTGATCGCCGCTGCTTCTGGGGCGCCTTCGTATACCTCCGTGGAGATGATCCGCTCGGCCGGAAGGATCTCCCGGAACTCGCCGTGGAAGGCGACCTCCTGACCATCCCACTCCGAACCGCAGTCGATGACCATCACGTAGCGCCAGCTTCCACCGACAACGAGGTCCACGTCAGCCGACCTCACCTTGCCTTTCTGCCCAGCCCACCAGCGCTTGATCAGTTCGGGATTGCTCCAGGCCTCGTAAACCAGCTCCTTGGGCGCGTCGAACTCCCGCCTGATCAGTATCTGATCGTCGGCTGGGAGCGTCACCGTCGCCTTACCGCTGCTCGCCTTCATCGTCGGCTCCTTTCGATTGTTCATCTCTTCGAGGACATCGCCGAGAACGTCGAAGCGCTCCGACCAAGTTCGTTCGTACTGCCGTACCCATTCGTGGCTCGGCCTAAGTGGATCTGAGCAGAGTGTGGCCCACGAGGCGCGCGGAATACGATCTCGCCCGTGCGGGACCCCACCTCGCCCGTTCCCTTGATGACGATCCTCCGCGAGTGGGGACGGATCGGATGCATCGGTTTTGGCGGACCGCCCGCCCACATCTCGCTGCTCAGGGAGCTCTGCGTCGAGCGGCGGCGCTGGATCAGCGAGGAACAGTTCGAGCACGGAATCGCCGCGACCAACCTCCTCCCCGGCCCCGCCTCGACCCAGTTGGCGATCTTCTGCGCCTGGCGGATGGCGGGGATCCCCGGCGCACTGGTCGGCGGACTCGCATTCATCATCCCCGGACTGATCCTGATCACGGCCTTGGCCGTCCCCTTCCTGGCGACGGCACCTCCGGAATGGATCCGGGGGGTTGGCGCCGGGGCCAGCGCGGTCGTAGCCGCGGTCGCGGTCCACGCCGGGCTGAGGCTCGTCCCCAGCAGCCGGAAGCAGGCGCTCGAGGAAGCGGCGGAGACGCGGTGGGCGATCTATCTGCTGGCAGGCGCTCTTTCTACCGCCGTGCTTGGCCCGTGGCTGGTCGCCGTATTGATCGCCTGCGGGCTGGTCGAGCTGGTGTGGCGTGGGCGCGCCCGACGTGGCGCGGCTCTCACGCCGGCGGCTTGGATCGTCCCGATCGCGTCGGTGGCGGCGGCGGGCGGATTGCTCGCGCTGAGCTGGACTGCGTTCAAAGTCGGAGCGCTGTCCTACGGAGGCGGTTTCGTGATCGTCCCGATGATGCAGGCCGACGCCGTCACCGAGTACGGCTGGATGACCGACTCGCAGTTCCTGAACGCCGTCGCGCTAGGGCAGGCGACTCCGGGGCCCGTCACCCAGACGATCGCGGTGGTCGGGTATGCCGCAGCGGGGATCGGCGGAGCACTCCTCGCATCTGCCGTGGCCTTCCTACCGTCCTTCTGGTTCGTCGCGATCGGAGCCGATCGCTTCGATCGGTTGCGGACGAGCCCGCGGCCCCGTGCCTTCCTCGCCGGAGCTGGGCCGGCCGCGATCGGCGCGATCATCGGATCGGCAATCCCACTAACGCTGGCGCTGTCGGAGACCTGGCAGCTCATGATGCTCGCTGGGGGAGCGGCCCTCCTCTTTGCCTTCAGGTTGGGCGTGGTCTGGACCCTGCTCGCCGCAGCCGCCGCCGGAGCCGCCCTGGCCCTTGCAGGCGCGCCGCTGCCCGCCTAACCGCCCCACTGATCAGGGCTATACTCCTCGGCCCAATGCGGCTGTAGCTCAGTTGGCTAGAGCGTCTGCTTGCCATGCAGAAGGTCGTGGGTTCGAATCCCATCAGCCGCTTTCTGTCATGAGTCGCGACATATGTCCCACCTGAGTCGGGACATATGTCACTGCCGGG
>CAZXKG010000032.1:0-24279 GCA_964641695.1 uncultured Conexibacter sp. | reverse complement strand
CCTTGTAGCCGCCGCCGTCCCCGAACTTGCCGCCCGCGTGCAGGACGGTGAGCACGACCTCCGCCGCCGGACGCCCCTCCTTCTCGAGCATCCCGACCGGGATGCCACGCCCGTTGTCGACCACCGTCACGGAGTTGTCGGGGTGGATCGTGACCTGGACCGAGTCGCAGTGGCCCGCGAGCGCTTCGTCGACGGAGTTGTCGACGACCTCGTAGACGAGGTGATGGAGACCGCGCACCCCGGTCGAGCCGATGTACATGCCGGGGCGCTTGCGGACCGCCTCGAGACCCTCGAGGACGGTGATGTCCTCGGCGCCGTAGCTGCCTTCCCCCTTTGGTTGCTGCTTCTCGTTCGGCTTCGAGTTGGCCTCCACTTGTTCCTTCCGTGTTCCCGCGAGCGATCGCTTGGGTGCGTGCATAG
Source organism: uncultured Conexibacter sp. (assembly GCA_964641695.1). GTDB lineage: Bacteria > Actinomycetota > Thermoleophilia > Solirubrobacterales > 70-9 > RHKX01. The sequence continues at coordinate 23,859 of CAZXKG010000032.1, read as the reverse complement.
ATCATGCCGCTCGTGGCGGCGGCTCAGGCCGCGTCTAACCCTGGATACGAGCGCCGGCCCGGCGGTGGGACGGCCGTCGTCAGGGTGCGCCACGAAGCAGAAGGGAGTTTATCAGGAGATCGCCGCGGAGCCGTGCGCACATACGTACGAAATCCCTGCAAAACAGCAACTTCTTCGTGCCACTCGCGGGGAGTGGGGGCGAAATCAGCGGTGACGGCTCAGATCGGCGGTGAATCGGAGGCTCGAGATCCGCTCCTCCCCGACCGCGGCGGCCAGGCGATCCAGCAACATCTCCCCCATCATCTCGAGCTCCTGCGCCCACGGCCCGCTCTCGCAGGCCACGGTGACGCGCCCGTCGCGCTCGGCTACCGGCTCGGATCTGCTCGCGACCACGTCGCCGACGACCCCCGGCCAGGCGATCTGCACGTCGGCCAGCAGCGTCCCCGGGGAGCTCTCCTCGACGACGCGACCGAGCACCCCCCCGAGCTGCCGCGGACCACGTTGCCGCTCGCCGCCACGGCGCTCAGCCATCCTCGGCCTCGCCCACGAGCCCGTCCGCGACGGTGAGGACCGTCGCGCTCACCGTGGGGACGTGCTCGGCCTCGGTCGCCGTCACGACCGACTGCCCGCCGGCCTCGAGCATCCCGACCAGGCGGGAGCGGCGGATTGGATCGAGCTCGCTCATGACGTCATCCAACAGCATCAGCGGCTGGTGACGACGGGCGTCCCGGAGGGCGTCCCGCTCGGCGAACAGCAACGCCAGGATCCCGAGCCGCTGCTGCCCCTGCGATCCGTACCTCCGCAGCGAACGACCGCCGAAGGAGATCTCGACGTCGTCGCGATGGGGCCCGAAGGCGGTATGCCCCTGCGAGACGTCCGCCTCCCGGCGGGCGTGGAGCTCGGCGACGACGCCGTCGGCGTCGAGATCGGCGATGCGGGGTCGGTAGCCGATCTCGCCGCCGCCCTGCAGGCCGAGCGTCTCGGCGGCTGCGGCGAACGGCGCCAGGAGCTCGGCGGCCGCAGCGGCGCGCAGCCGGGTGAGCGGGACCGCGCGCTCGGCGAGCTCGCGGTCCCAGGCGTCGAGGGCTCCGGGCTCGGCGAACCCGCGGCGCATCCTGGCCAGCATGCCGTTGCGCTGGGCCAACGCCTCGCCGTAGCGGGCACGGACGTCGCCGCGCGCCGGCCAGAGGGCGGTGGCGAAGCGGTCGAGGTGGGCGCGGCGCGGGCTCGGAGGACCCTTGACCAACGCGAGGCGGTCGGGCATGAAGAGGCTCAGCGCCGGGCGACGCAGGTCATCCTCACCACGCGCGGGCGAGCCGTCGACCAGACGACGCCTCGCCTCGCCCCTCGAGACCGAGGCCATGAAGGTGAGCGCCTCTCCCGCCTCTCCCGGATCCGGGAGCAGGCGGGCCTCGACGCGCGCCAGCGGGGCGTCGAAGGCGATCGCCTCCCGCTCCCGCCTGGTCCGCGGCGAGCGACCCGTGAGGGCGAAGAAGAGCGCCTCGAGGACGTTCGTCTTGCCGGCGCCGTTGGGGCCGTGGAGGACGTTCAGTCCCGGACCGAGCCGGAACCCGTCGTCGGTCAGGTTGCGGAAGGAGATCGGCTCCAGGCGAGCGACCCACATGCCGCCGCCGGACGGCCTCAGACGGTGAGCCTGATCGGCATCACCAGGTAGCTGTAGTCCTCGGAGCCCGGATGCTGCAGCAGCCCTGGCCGTAGCGGCGAGGTCAGACGCAGCACGAGCTCGTCACCGTCGATGCTCTCGACCCCCTCGACGAAGAACTGCGGGTTGAACGCGATCTCCATCGCCTCGCCCTCGAACGAGCACGGCATCGACTCGGACGCATCGCCGATCTCGGGGGTCTCGGCGGAGATCGTCAGCTCGCCCTCCGCGAACGCCATCTTCAGCGGCGCGTTGCGTTGCGCCAGGTAGCCGACGCGCCGGGCGACTTCGAGCAGCTCCCCCCGCGGTAGGCGCACGTCGTGGTCGAAGGCGTCGGGAAGCAGCTGCCGGTAGTTGGGGAACTGGCCGTCGATCAGCCGGGAGGAGAGGACGACGTCACCGGCGCGGAAGATCACCTGGTTGGACGGCAGCGAGATATCGACGGTCTCGATCCCGGTCTGCCCGACGATGCGTGCCAGCTCCCGCATCGCCCGGGCCGGCACGTTCACCTCGAACGACTCGGCCGCCGGTTGGCTGAGCTCGGTGCGCTTGACGCTGAGGCGGTAGGAGTCGGTCGCGACCATGGTCAGCGAGTCGCCCTCGACGTTGACCATGATCCCCGTCAGGATCGGGCGCACCTCGTCGCGGGATGCGGCGCGGGCGACCCGTTCCACCGTCTCGGCGAGGGCGCCGGCCGGCATCGTGATCGTCTCCCCCTCGATCGTCGGCAGCTGCGGGAAGTCGCCGCTGTCGAGGAGGCGCAGGTGGAAGCTGGCGGTGCCGGCGCTCATCTCGACGTCTCGCTGATCCTTCCGTTCGACCAGGGTCACGCCGCCGGCCGGCAGCGACTTGACGAGATCGGTCAGGAGCCGTCCGGGAAGCAGCAGCGTGCCGTCGCCGTCGGTTGCCGCATCGATCCGCACGGAGATCGAGAGCTCGCCGTCGGTGGCACGGGCGAAGACCTCGCCCTCGGTGGCGACGATCTGGATGCCACCGAGGGAAGGGAGGGTGCTGCGCGCTGAGAGCGCACGGGCTGCGACCTGCAGTCCGTCGAGCAACGGATCTCGCTCGGCTTTCAGTTCCATCGGCTCCCTCTCCTGACCCTCTGAGTTGATGTTGTACCGGTGGAAACCTATTGGCTCCGGCGAACCTGGGTCGGGGCGTGGGATCTGCCGTGTTGAGAACCGATGTGGATAGACGTGGACGACGGGCTGCGACCGAGATCTCCACATCGCGACCGGGGACGGTTGTGGAAAAGAACGCGATCGGCGCCGGAAGGCGTGATGACGTGTTAGGTTCGCAAAATCCCCGGATCGGGACATGTCTGACTTAAAGGGAGAGACGATGAACCTGAAGCACTCCATCGCGAGGCTGGCGGCGCTGATGATGGTGGCCGCCCTCACGTGCCTGGCCGTTGCCGTGAGCTCGGCCTCCGCCGCGGACGTGAGATGGGCGGATCTATCGACGACAGCCGCCGAGCGGGACGAGGGTGGACCGTTGCCAGCCGAGTTGAGGGCCATGGAGCGGATCGTCGGCGGTAGCGACACGACCTTCGACCGCTACCCGTGGCAGGTCCTGATAACGGCCAACGGACAGCCGTTCTGCGGCGGCGCGTTGATCCATCCGATGATCATCTTCACCGCGGCGCACTGCCTCGTGGACCAGAACGGCCAGTTCCATCAGGTCGCCTTCGGGGCGTTCACCGGCCGGACGCAGACGGGCACGGGCGGCGAGGCTCTGAACATCCAGGGCGGCTACACCCCAACCGCTTACGTGCCGGGGACGCACGCGAACGACTTCGGGTTCATCTCGCTTCAGTCTCCATCGTCGCGGCCGGTGATCAAGATCGCCGGAAGCAATGAGGCGGCGGTCTGGCGAGCGGGTCGCAATGCGATCGTGAGCGGCTACGGCGCAATCGCGGAGGGTGGCGCCGGCAGTCCGGTGCTCAAGCATCTGACGGTGCCGATCCTGCCGGACTCGAGCTGCTCCTCGACGAGCTCGTACGGCGCTGCGTTCCAGTTCAGCAACATGCTCTGCGCCGGGTACATGGCGGGTGGTAAGGACTCCTGCCAAGGCGACAGCGGCGGGCCTCTCCAGGTGCCGATCGATGGCGGCGGCTACCGGCTCGTCGGCGTCGTGAGCTGGGGTCAGGGTTGCGCGCGTCCGAACTTCCCGGGTATCTACACGCGTGTCGCCGAGCCGGGGATGAGCCAGCAGATCTCCTCGATCGTGCGCACCATCGAGCAGCAGGAGCAGTTCCCGGGAGCGAACAACGGCGTAGCCGTGGTCGGCTCTGGAGCCCATCCGGTTGGCTGTGGAGCCGCCTTCCTCGCGGCCGACAGCGCGAACAAGGCGGTGGAGAAGGCCAAGAAGGCGCAGAAGAAGGCGCAGAAGAAGGTCAAGAACGCCGGCAAGAAGGGCAAGAAGAAGGCGAAGAAGAAGCTGAAGAAGGCGAAGAAGACGACGAAGGGCAAGCAGTCGGCCGCGAAGAAGGCGACCGCGGCTGCGAAGGCTGCCTGCACCTGAGAGAGAGCCGCTTGCAGGAGAAGGCCCGGCTCCCTGGAAGGGGGAGCCGGGCCTTTCTGCGTTAAGAGCCGCCGAGCTCTGCGTAGATCCGCTCGAGCGCCAGCTGGTTGTCGGAGCCGGGCTCGAGGTCACGCTCGATCCGGCGGATCGAATGCAGGACCGTCGAGTGATCGCGCTCGAAGCAGCCGGCGATCTCGCTCAGCGAGAGGTCGGTCCGCTTCCGTGCCGTGTACATGGCGAGCTGCCGCGCGCGGACGACGTTGACGGCTCGGCGCGGTGAGCGCATGTCAGCAACCGAGACGTGCAGGACCCGGCAGACGGCGTTCTGGATCTCGGTGACCTGCTCGGCGGTGGAGCTGCGGGGATGGCCGTCGGCGAGGGGAGCGCTCTCCGTCGGGCTCGGCGGATCGCCGAGCGCCTTGCGCACCAGCTCCGCGCTCGGGCTTTCCCCCAACAGGGAGGCGAGGGCGGAGACGCGCGTGAGCGCGCCTTCGAGCTTCCGCAGGTTGCCCGGCGCCGCGGCCGCGATCCGTTCGAGAACCGAGACGTCCGCCGATTGCAGCCCGTAGCGCTCGGCGAGGAGCTCGAGCAGGGTCAGCTTGGTGCGGGCGTCGGGAGCCTGAAGCTCGACCGCGAGGCCCCAGGCGAAGCGATCGCGAAGCCGCTCGCTGAGCTTCCCCAGCGCCTCCGGAGGCCGATCGCTGGAGAGCACGATCTGGCTTCCCTGAGCGTAGAGCTCGTTGAAGGTGTGGAAGAACTCCTCCTCGGTCCGCGCCTTGCCCTCGAGGAACTGCACGTCGTCGATCAGCAGGGCGCCGACCTCGCGGTAGCGCTCCTTGAACAGGGTCGAGGCGTCGCCGCCGCCGCGGAGGGCGGTCACGAACTCGGAGGTGAAGCGTTCGGCGGTTGTGTAGACGACGTCGAGATCGGGGTGCTGCTCCCGCATGTAGTTGGCGATCGAGACCAGCAGGTGGGTCTTGCCAAGCCCCGGGGATCCGTACATGAACAGCGGGTTGTAGGACTCACCGGGCGACTCGGCGACGGCCAGCGCGGCGGCGTGCGCCATCCGGTTGCCGGGGCCGATGACGAAGTTGTCGAAGCTGTGCCCGCGCCGCAGCGCTTCGGGGACGGCCGGCCGTCCCCTCGCCTCGGCAAACGGCTGCGCGGGAGTCCCGGTCGGCGGATCGGTGAAGGCGATCTCGGTGAACTCGGGCGCATGGCGCCGCAGCGCCTCCGATGCCGCCAGCCCGTAGCGACGCTTGAACCAGTCGCGGACGCGGACGGGGCCGGAGACGTAGAGGCGGGAACCCTGGACGCCGACGGGCTCGAGGGGGGAAAGCCACTGCTCGAACGCCGATTGGGGAAGGGTCTGGCGCAGGTCGTCTCTGACCTCGCTCCAGATGCTGTCGATCTCGGTGGCGCTTCGTTGCATGGTTGCGTGTCGGAGCGGCCGCGGGAAGATGTCGCGACGGCACCGAGGTTGGCGATCATAGGACCGCAGAACGGCCTCGCCGAGAAGCGAAAACGGCAACCCCGCAAATCGCGTCATAAGGATGCGACGCCGCCCCCTATACTGCGCGTCCCTTCGAACCCTGCGGCTCGCTGCCGTGGGCGGAAGCAGAAAGAGCATGAAGCGAACCTGGCAGCCAAAGAAGAGAAAGCGCGCCCGTGCGCACGGCTTCCGCGCCCGGATGCGTACGCGGCACGGCCGCGAGATCCTCCGCAGGCGCCGCCGCAAGGGACGCAAGCGCCTCACGGTCTGAGTGATGGCCGAGCCGGGTGGCGAAGGCCGCAAGCGAGGTCGCCTCTCACGGAGCGGCGATTTCGATCGCGCCTACCGCGAAGGTCGTTCGCGCGCCAACCGGCACCTGGTCCTCTACTCGTTCCCCCGCGCCGACGGTGACGACGGTGACGAGGTGCGCCTCGGCGTCTCGGTCGGCCGCAAGGTCGGCGGCGCCGTCGACCGCAACAACGTGAAGCGGGCGATGCGGGAGGCGTTCTGGGCGGTGTCGGAGTCGCTGCCGAAGGGACATGACTTCGTGTTGGTCGGTCGCGCCGGCGTGGCCGACCTGGTGGAGCGGGAAGGAACCCCGGCGATCGAGCGCTCCTTCCGTGAGCTCCTCGGGGAGATCGAGGGGAAGAAGGATTGACCGCGTCCGTTTCACGTGAAACGGACCGGCCCTGTCCAGACTGCGTTTCACGTGAAACGGGCAGAACGGGATTCGGCACCACGATCGCCCTCGCGCCGATCCGCTTCTACCGCCGGTTCGTCTCTCCCGCGCTCGGCGCACGCTGCCGTTATTACCCCACCTGCTCGGCCTACGCGGAGCAGGCAATACGCGAGCTGGGACCGATAAGAGGCATGATCCTGGCTTCCTGGAGGCTGCTGCGCTGTAACCCTTTCAGCAACGGCGGCCTCGACCCGGTGTCGGAGCGCCGGTTTTTCCGTCCTGATCAAGTCGAGAACCAACGCCCAGAGGAAGCTGCATGACCTTGCCGATCGCGTCGATCTTCACGGATATCCCCGAGTGGATCATCGTGTTCTTCCATGACACCGTCGGGCTCGGCTGGGGCCCGGCGATCGTCGCCCTGACCTTCACCGTCCGCCTCGCGATCCTGCCGATCTCGCTGAAGCAGATCCGCTCGATGCGGGCTCTGCAGGCTCTGCAGCCGCAGATGAAGGAGATCCAGGAGAAGTACAAGAACGACAAGCAGCGTCAGCAGCAGGAGATGATGCGCTTCTACCAGGAGAACGAGATCAACCCGCTCGCCTCCTGCTTGCCGCTGGTCCTGCAGATCCCGGTCTTCATCTCGCTCTACTACATGCTCAAGGGGGACAGCTTCCAGCACGACGTGATGTCCTCGCCGCCGGAGGGCTGGCTGTTCATCCCGAGCCTGATCCAGCCCCCCGAGGGCTGGGTCGCGGCGATCCTCGTCGTCCTCTTCATCGTCACCCAGTTGGCTTCGGGGCTGGCGATGACCGTCCGTGGCCAGGGGATGGAGGGACCGCAGAAGTACATCATCTACGGCATGCCGTTCCTGTTCGCGCCGTTCGTCCTCAACTTCGAGGCGGGGCTCGCGGTGTACTGGATCTCGACCAACCTCTGGACCTTGGGACAGCAGCAGGTGGTCCATAATGTGCTCGGGCCGATGAAGACGCCCGCCCAGGTTGCGGAGGAGTCCGGCGAGGGGCCGAAGAAGGCCCCACCTCCTCCTCCGCGTAAGAAGAAGAAGCGAAGTGGGAGGCGCTGAGGATGTCGGAGAGCGAGCAGATGCCCGAAGAGCCGATCGATCGCGTGCGGGCGATCGTCGATCGCGTGCTCGACGAGGTCGATCTCGACGCCGAGGTGACCGTCACCGAGGGGGACGACGAGATCGTCGCCTCGATCGACGGACCGGACGAGCTCGGGATCCTGATCGGCAGGCGCGGGCAGACCCTCGATGCGCTGCAGCTCCTCTGCTACCGGGCTGCGATGAACGGCACCGAGGAGCGCAAGCGCGTCACCCTCGACGCGGCCGGATACCGGGAGCGTCGCCGCGAGGTTCTCCAGGAGGAGGCGGAGATCGCCGCTCAGCGGGCGGTGCGCAACGGCACGCCGCTTCGCCTGGAGCCGATGTCCGCCAGCGAGCGGAGGATGGTCCACGAGGTTCTGAAGGAACGCAGCGACGTCGAGACCTTCAGCGAGGGCGACGAGCCCGAGCGCCGGATCGTCGTCGCGCCGCTGATCTCGGAGTGAGAGTGACGCGGCCTTGACCGCGCCTCTCCCCCAGCCGCCGCTGCCCGAGGAGGCGCGCCGGGCGCTGGAGCCGATCGTCGCCCTGCTCGCGGATGCGGCGACCGCGCCGACGACGGTCACCGAGCCGCGCCAGGCGTGGAAGGTCCACGTCGCCGACAGCCTCAGCGGGCTTGCGTTCCCCGAGCTCGCCGCCGCTCAGCGGATCGCCGACGTGGGCGCCGGCGCCGGCTTCCCGGGCCTCGTGCTCGCGGCCTGCCTTCCGGATGCCCGCGTCGATCTGATCGAGTCGATCGGGCGCAAGTGCGAGTTCATCGACCGCGCCGCGGCCGCCGGCGGGCTCGACAACGCCCGCGCCGTCAACGCCCGCGCCGAGGAGTGGGCCGCATCGGAGGGCCGGGAGCGCTACGACGCGGTCACCGCCAGAGCCGTCGGCCGCCTCAGCACCCTCGCCGAGCTCGCCTCCCCCCTGCTCGCCGAGGGCGGCGTCCTGCTGGCCTGGAAGGGTCACAGGGATGCCGAGGAGGAGGCGGAGCTGGAACGCGCCGCGGCCTCGCTCGCGATGGAGCCGCTCGCGATCCGGGCGGTGGATCCCTACGCGGGGAGCCGCAACCGGCATCTGCACCTGGTCAGGAAGTCCGGGCCGACGCCGACGGACCTCCCAAGACGACCGGGGATGGCGAAGAAGCGCCCGCGCGGCAAGGGATGACTGCCCCGAAGGACACTCCGGCAGTTGTCTCGGGGCGGCGGTAGAGTCGGCCCGCCGCGCGTCAGTCGGCGGGCATGTCACATGGGCTACGTCTACGCGATCGCAAATCAGAAGGGTGGGGTGGGGAAGACCACCACCGCCGTCAACCTCGCGGCCTGCATCGCCGAGTCGGGGAGGCAGACGCTCGTCGTCGACCTCGACTCCCAGTGCAACGCGACGGTGACCGCCGGCCTGGATCGCAATGCCCGGCCCTCCTCCTACGACACGCTCTGCGGCTCGACCTCGATCGCCGAGGCCGCCCGCCCCGCCGCCACCGACAACCTCTGGATCGTGCCTGCGAGCCGTGACCTCTCCGGGGCCTCGATCGAGCTGGCGGACGAGGAGCGCGGCGAGTACCGGCTCCGCGAGGGCCTCGGTCCGGTCAGGGAGAGGTTCGCCGCGACGCTGCTCGATTGCCCCCCTTCGCTCGATCTCGTCACCGTCAACGCTTTGACGGCTGCCGACCGGGTGATAATCCCCGTGGCCGCCGAGTACTTGCCGCTCGAAGGCCTTGCCCAGTTCGTCGACACACTGCAGAAGATCAGGAGGAGCCTCAATCCGGCGATCGTCATGACGGGAATCGTGATCACCATGGCCGACGAACGGACTCGCCTGGCTCAAGACGTCGAGGAGAACCTGCGAGATCACTTCGGCGATCTGGTGATGGAGACCGTGATCCCCCGCAGCGTCCGTCTGGCCGAGGCTCCGAGCCACGCGCTGCCGGTGATCGAGCACGCGCCGGACTCACGCGGATCGCAGGCCTATCGTGCGCTCGCTGCCGAGGTTCTCTCCCGTGGCTAAGCGCAAGCCTGGGATGGGTCGGGGGCTGGCCGCGATCCTCCCGGCCTCGGAGGAAGTGCCGGAGCCGACCTACCGTGACGTCCCGGTCGAGCTGATCAAGCCGAACGAGGACCAACCGCGGAAGACGTTCGACGAGGATGCGCTCGACCTGCTCGCCGGCTCGGTTGCGGAGTCCGGGATCGTCCAGCCGCTGGTCGTCCGTCCGCTCGCCGACGGTCGCTATGAGCTGATCGCCGGCGAGCGTCGCTGGCGGGCGGCGAGGAAGGCGGGATTGGAGACGGTCCCGGCGATCCTTCGCAGCGACGACGACGGAAAACCCCTGCAAATGTCGATAATCGAGAACATGGCGCGGGAGGACTTGAACCCGCTGGAGGAGGCCCATGCCTGCGCCGCGCTGGTCGAGGACCTCGGTCTCTCCAAGGAGGACGTGGCGCGCCGCGTCGGCCGCAGCCGCTCCTCGGTGTCGAACCTGATCCGTCTGCTCGATCTCCCCGACCAGGTCCTGGAGATGCTGGCGAGCGGGGAGTTGAGCGAGGGCCACGGACGCGCCCTGCTCACCCTCAAAGACCAGGACGAGCGTCGTCGCCTGGCCCGGCAGGCAGTCGCCGAGGGCTGGTCGGTGCGGGAGACCGAGCGCCGGGCGAAGGGGGAGGGGAGCCCGAAGCCCAAGCCGAAGCGCGAGCTCCATCCCGACGAGGAGGCTGCGATCGGCAAGGCCGAGGACGCGCTCGAGCGCGTCGTGGGCCACGAGGTCAGGGTGAGCGCCTCGGCGCGTGGGCTCACCGCGCAGATCCGGTTCGAGGATCTGGACGAGGTGCTCGCCTTCGCGAAGTCGCTGAAGCGCTCCTGACCGGGCGAGCCGGAGGCGGTCAGCCCAAGGAAGCGGCCGCTCGTCGGTCGGGTAGTCGATCGGGTCTCTCGGCACCGAGCTGCCACCACCCCCTCCAGCTGGGACCCTCGCCTTGCCGAGCACCACGAGATCACCGCGTGTAAAGGGGGTGGCACCTGAGGTTCTTCTCGCCATCGCGGGCGCTGACGAAGAGATGACGGCTGCCGCGCCGTCCGCGTAGAATCCGCGCCTCGGGGCGATTAGCTCAGTCGGTTAGAGCGCTTCTCTGATAAGGAAGAGGTCCCAGGTTCGAATCCTGGATCGCCCACTTGCAGCGGATGCAGATCTATGGCGTGAGCTTCGACATGGTCGGCAAGCAGCCGATCGTCTTGCTGAAGACTGTCGGGGGGAACCGGTTCCTCCCGATCTGGATCGGCCACCCCGAGGCTGCCGCGATCCTGATGAAGCTTCAGGGGGCCGGTACCCCCCGGCCGATGACCCACGACCTGCTCGCCGGGATGATCGAGGAGCTCGACGCCAAGTGCGAACGGGTCGCCGTGACCGAGCTCCGCGACAACACCTTCTACGCGACGATCACGCTCTCGATCGACGGCAAGGAGGTCGAGATCGATTCGCGTCCCTCCGACGCCCTCGCCCTCGCGGTGCGTTGCGACAGCCCGATCTACGCCGCCGAGGAGGTGATCGCGGAGTCCTCGATCGAGTTCGAGCACGAGGCCGAGGATCAAGAGGAGGTCGTCGAGAAGTTCAAGGACTTCCTCGACGAGGTCTCACCCGAGGACTTCGCCGGCGGCAACGACGCCTGAGCTGAGCCTAGGAGCTCAGAGCCAGGTCGATCGCTTGCTTGACGAAGCGCTCGAAGCTGATCCCGGCGGCCTCGGCGGCCATCGGCAGCAGCGAGGTGTCGGTCAGGCCGGGGATCGAGTTGACCTCGAGGACGTGGGGTCCCGCTTCGTCGAGCATCACGTCGACCCGGGCGAAGCCGGCGCAGCCAAGCACGCTCCAGGTGCCGAGGGCGGCCTCCGTCACCGCGGCGGCGACGTCGGGACTCAGCTCGGCCGGGCAGACGTACCGGGTGCTCCCGATCTCGTACCTCGCCTCGTAGTTGAAGGTGTCGGACCGCTCAGGGATCGCCTCGACGATCGGCAGCGCTTCGCCGTCGACGATCGACACCGAGAGCTCGGCGCCGTCGACGTGACGTTCCAGCAGGACCCGATCGTCGTAGCTGAGGGCGCCGACGATCGCTCCCGGCACCTCCTCGGCGCTCCCGGCGAGGCGGACGCCGAGCGCCGAGCCCTGCCTCGTCGGCTTCACGACCAGCGGGAAGCCGAGCGCCGCCTCGATCTCGGGAAGCGCGTCGGCCACGCCGAACTCGCGGAAGGCCGCGGCCCCGAAGGCGACCCAGTCGGGCGTCGGGATCCCCGCGGCGCGCAGCCGCTGCTTCGACTGGACCTTGTCCATGCAGAGCACCGACGCACCGACGCCGGAGCCGGTGTAGGGAACCTCGAGCAGCTCGAGGATGGACTGCACGGTCCCGTCCTCGCCACCCGGCCCGTGCAGAGCGATGAAGGCGACGTCCGGCCGCTCCGACTTGATCCCCATCACCAGGCCCTCGTCGGCGTCGAGCGGCACGACCTCGTGGCCGAGCGCAGCGAGCGCCGCCTCCACCCGTGCGCCCGAACGCAGCGAGACGGCGCGCTCGAGCGAGCGGCCGCCCTTGAGCACTGCGACCCTCATCGTCCTTCGCGGCGCTGGAACGGCAGGATCTCCGCCCCCGACTCGTCCAGATCCGGCTCTGGAGTGGGAGCTCGCTCCCCGGCCTCGGCTACGGCCGGGATCTCGTGGGTCCCGGTCATCGTCTCGTAGAGCGATACCTGCTCCTCGATCACCGCCCCGATCCGCCGGATCCCCTCGCGGATCTCATCCGGCGTCTGCGCCGAGAAGTTGAGGCGCATCGATCCGGTGCCGCGCCCGTCCACGAAGGCTGCCTCCCCGGGGACGAAGGCCACGTTCTCGCCCAGCGCCTTGGCGAGCAGGTCGGTCGTGTCGATGTAGTCGGGCAGCGTCGCCCAGACGAAGAGGCCGCCCTGTGGGGTGCTCCAGCGGGCCTGCGCGGGGAAGTAGCGCTCGAGCGCGTCGAGCATCGCGGCCAGCCGCACCTTGTAGACCTCGACCTGCTGGTCCACGTAGCCGCGCCAGTCGCCGGAGTCGAAGTGCTCGCGGGCGAAGAACTGGCTCAGCGTGGACGTACACAGGTCCGCCGCCTGCTTGCCGAGGACGAGCTTCGCCATCACCGGGGTCGGCGCGCAGATCCAGCCGACCCTGATCCCGGGGGAGAAGATCTTCGAGAGGGTGCCGACGTGGAGCACGTAGTCCCCGCCCTCGAGCGATCGCAGGGTGGGGAGGGCCTCGCCCTCGAAGCGGAGCAGGCCGTAGGGGCTGTCCTCGACGACGAGCAGCTCGCGCTCGCGGGCGATCTCGACGAGCCGCCTTCGCCGGGCGAGGGACATCGTCACCCCGCCGGGGTTGTGGAACGTCGGGACCGTGTAGATGAACTTCGGCCGCCCGCCCTCCCGGTCGAGCTCGGCGAGGAGCTCCTCCAGCAGGTCGATCCGCATCCCCTCGTCGTCGAGATCGACCTGGCGGGTGTCCGCCTCGTATGAGCAGAAGGTGGGAACGGCGCCGGGATAGGTCGGGCCCTCAGCGATGATCACGTCGCCCGGGTCGATCAGGGCCTTGCAGATCAGGTCGAGCGCCTGCTGGCCCCCGGTGGTGACGAGCACCTCCTCGCGGTCGACCTCCATCCCCTCGGCGGCCATCACCTCGGCGATCAACCCCTTGGTCTCGTCGAAGCCCTCGGTCGGGCCGTACTGGAGCGCCCGTGCGGCAGAAGCCTGCGCGATCCTCGTCATCTCCGCGGCGAAGGTCTCCGGGGGGAAGGTCGAGGTGTCGGGGAGTCCGCCCGCGAGCGAGATCACCTCGGGGCGCGAGGTGATCGCCATCAGATCCCGCATCACCGAGGAGCGCATCACCGTGGTCCGCTTGGCGAAGAGATCCGCGTAACGAGCGACGTCGGAGGAGGTCGCATGGCTGCGGCGATGCGGTTTGTCGGGCTGCTCCTCGGTCGGCCCCTCGCTGCTCAAGCTGCCTCGATCCACGCCCACAGTCTTCTACAGCCGACCGCGCGCCGCGCCGCGCGTCGGCGCCGATGAACTAGCCTGCCCGCCCGATGGACCTCTTCATGGCTATATGCCAAGGCCTCGGCTTGGCGCTCGCCGTCGGCATCGGCGGCCCGCTCGTCGGGCTGTTCGTGGCCGCGATGGGCGCGATGGAGGCGGGCTTCAACCCGGATGGGAGCTCGTTCGAGTTCCTCACCCAGACCTGGTTCCTGGTGCTGCTGCTGGCGCTGGTGGTTCTCGCCGTCGTCGCCAGGACCAGGGAGGTGCTCAAGCTTCCGTCCCTGATCGGTATCGGGGCGATCGGGGCGATCGTCTTCGCGGCATCGCTGGCGGAGGGCGATTACACGTTCTGGCCCGGCCTCGTCGCGGGCGCGCTGGTCGCGACGCCGACGGCCGTGATCGCCGCTGACATCCTCGGCGGCGCAGTCGAGCGCGCGAAGGGCGCCGAGGTGGGCACACCCGCCGCGGACGCCGCGAACATGATGATCATCGTCTTCGTGACGACCGGGGTCGTGCTCGCCGGGCTGTCGCTGTTCGCGCCGCCGGCGTCGCTGCCGTTCGCCGTCGCAGTCGCGTACCTGGCACTCACCCGCCGGCGCAAGGCCGACGAGAAGTACGAGGGCTTGAGGATCCTGCGCTAGAAGGGTTCTTCCGGGTCCGGGAGAACGAGGTCCGGTGTCCTTCACCTCCCTACGCCTCACCCTGCACCGTCACGTGATCGCCGCCGTCTTCGTGATCACGGCCATATTCGCCCCCGCCTCGCTTGGGGCGACCGGGGAGCAGCCGATCGAGGTCAAGCCCGGCAACCCGTTCTACCCGGTGATCGCCGCGTTCGCCGCCGACGGCCCCGATTACGGCGCCGCCGTGGGCGGCTGCGTCCTCTCCGCGTCGACGAACTGCGCGGGCGCTTCGCTGTCCGGCGCCGACCTGACCTCCGCCACGGTCCCCTACTCGAACTTCCGCCGCCTCGACGCCCCGGGCGCGGACATCGCGACCGCATCCTTCTCGTACTCGCGGATGCAGGGGGCAGACCTGGTTGGGGTATCTGGGTCGGCCTTGGTGACCAGCTACGCCAACCTCTCCCGCGCCGACCTCCGCGGGGCGGAGTTGATCCTCGGCGCGCTCGCGGAGACGAACATGAGGGGAGCCGACCTGCGGCGCGCCACGCTGACGATCGCCGATGTGAGCAACTCGGATCTGCGCAACGCGGATCTCCGGCGCGTGAACTTCGCGGGAGGGCTCGCCGCGGGCGCCGACCTCCGCAACGCGGATCTCCGCAAAGCGAATCTGACGGTCCTCGATCTGCACAAGGCGAACATCCGCGGGGCGAAGCTGAAGGGCGCGACGTTCTGCAAGACGATCATGCCCGACGGGAGCATCCGCGGGAAGAAGCGCAAGTGCGTATTCCCCAAGGTCGGCCCGAAGACCGGCAGCCCGTTCGAGATCCCGCCGACGGTTCCGGTCTACAAGGCGCTCCAGGCCTACGGAGAGCCACCGATGGCCCCGGGAACGAAGGTCCGAGGTTGCTCGGTCGCCCCCTCGACCGACTGCAGGGGGGCGAACCTCTCCGGCGCAGAGCTGGTCGGCGCCTTCCTCAGCTACGCCAAGCTCCAGCGCGCCGACCTCAGCAACGCGACGACCACGCTCGGGAATCTCTCCTTCGCGAACCTGAAGGCGGCGAAGCTCGCCGACGCCGAGTTCGTCGGCGCGGCGCTCGTCGGCACGAAGTTCAGCCGGGCCGATCTCACCGGCGCCGACATGGCGATCTCCGACGCGGTCGGCGCCGACTTCTCGGGTGCCGACATGAGGGAGCTCGACGGCGACAACGCCAACATGACCGGCGCGTCGTTCGCCGGAGCGAACCTCACCGGCGCGAACTTCGACTCCGTCTCGCTGAACGGGTCCGATCTCCGCGGCGCCATCCTCGACGGCCTGAACCTGACCGGCGCCGAGCTGGTCGGGGCGAAGGTCGACCCCGACTTCCCCGCGGGCGCGACGCTCTGCAACACGATCATGCCCGACGGCACCATCGGCGGACGAAGCTCGAACTGCCCCTGAGGGAGGCCGGGGAAGCGGCAGGATCTCCGCGACCCCGGCCGTGGATGAAAACGCGCGATCGGATGGAGGCCGAACGGTTTCCGGACTTCGGCGTGATGAATGACGCGAGGGGCCATGGGTAGCCCATCCACAGTCGAGAAGGGAGAGACCCATGCCACCAAGAGGCGTCAAGAAGGGCAGCAAGCGTGCCCGCCAGTACGAGCACATCAAGGAGAGCAGGCTCGACCAGGGTGATTCCGAGGATCGGGCGGAGGAGGTTGCCGCGCGCACGGTCAACAAGGAGCGCGCCCGCGGCAAGTCCCGATCCCGATCCCGCTCGTCGACCGATGACATCTCGTCCGGCCGGCGTGGAGGAAAGCGTTCCGGGCGACCCGGCCCAAGGGGGAGGACTCGGGAGCAGCTCTACAACGAGGCGAAGGAGCTCGGCATCGAGGGGCGGTCGAAGATGAACAAGAAGCAGCTGGCAGCAGCGATCGGCGGCAAGAAGAGCTGAGCGTCGACCGCCGGGCGGCGCCTCCGGCTCGTCGCGTCCCGACTACTCGCCTGTGCGAGCCTTCGGGCCGATGTCCCGCCCTCGCAAGCAGTCCCACCGCAAGCTGGTCCTGGTCGTCGTCGACTCCTTGCGGGCCGACATGCTGCTCAGCGCCGTTTCACGTGGGGACGCGCCAACCTTCAAGCAACTCCTCGATCGGGGTGAGCTGATCGAGGAGTGCGTCTCCTCCTTCCCGTCGGTGACGCCGGTGTGCACCTCGGAGATCCTCACCGGCGAGCGGCCCGACCGGCATCTGATCCCGGGGATGAACTGGTTCCACCGGGCGGAGGGCCGCTACGTCGAGTACGGCTCCTCGTTCGAGGCGACACGCACCTTCGGGCTCTTCAGCAGCCTCTACGACACCGTCTACAACCTGAACATGCGGCATCTCAACTTCGAGACGCCGACGCTGTACGAGCAGCTCGCGGACGCGGGCCTGCGGTCGGCGGCGACTCCGTTTCTGATCTACCGGGGGAGGACCCGCCACGAGACCGGCCTCGACGGGATCCTCAGGGCCTTCGCTCAGGCGACCGGCTTCCACCACGCCGTCTGGGGCCCGGACGAGCTCTTCTACGGGGAGCTCTACTCCTCTCGTCGCGTCGACGCCAGGCCAACCCTGGCGCGCCCGGCGACGCGAGACGCCTACTCGGCGGCGGCGGGACGCGTGCTCGTAGAGGAGGACCTCTACGACTTCCTCCTCTACTCGCTCCCCGACAACGACTTCTACTCGCACCGGGATGGTCCGAAGGAGACCTACGATGCGATCGGGATGGCGGACGACGCGCTCCACGCGCTCGCCGAGGCGCACGGAGGCATCGGCCCCTTCCTCGAG
This sequence comes from uncultured Conexibacter sp., assembly GCA_964641695.1. Classification (GTDB taxonomy): domain Bacteria; phylum Actinomycetota; class Thermoleophilia; order Solirubrobacterales; family 70-9; genus RHKX01. The sequence continues at coordinate 6,939 of CAZXKG010000032.1, read as the reverse complement.
CAGAACGCCGTGATCGTCGTCTCCGACCACGCGCAGAGCGACGTCGGGCGCGAGCTCGATCTGCAGGGAGCGCTCGGGGAGCGCTGGCGCGTCCTGCAGCCGAACGAGGAGGCGGGTGAGGCGGAGATCGCCGTCGGACCGAGCGGCCGCGGCGCCGGCGTGTGGATCCTCGACTCGAGCCCGCCCCGCCCCGCTGCCGTTCGCGCGAGCCTGCTCGAGCTCGCGGCCGTCGAGCTGATCGCCTGGAAGGAGGATGGGCGCGCGCACGTTCGTCGTGGGGATGCGGAGCTGGAGCTCGCTCCCGCTGCCGCTGACGACGTCGACGTGGTCCACGACCTTCGTGGTGTCGCGTGGGAGCTGACGGGTGCCGAGGAGGCCCTCGGCCTGACGCGCCGGGGAACCGAGGTGAGCTCGGTGACGTTCCCCGACGCGCTCGCCCGCATCTGGGCGGCGCTGGCCAACCCCAACGCCGCCGACGTGCTCGTCAGCCTCGCTCCCGGGTACGAGTGCGTCGACTGGGGTGGCGCGACCCACGTGCCCGGCGGCAGCCACGGATCGCTGCGGGCGGAGGACTCGACGGCGATGCTGCTCATGGTCGGGATCGACGGCGGGGTTCCGAGGCGCCGCCAATGGGCGATCAGCGACGTCGCCGAGGTCGTGCTCGAGCACTTCGGGATCGGGAAGGCTGCTCGTTCCGACACTCCGGATGACCTGGCCTGAGCGCGCCTTCCAGCTGACGTGCTCTCGGGGCGTCTCCGTCGTCCGGGGCGGCGGGAGTCCCAATGACGTGCCCTCGGGCGCGTCATCCGGGGGTGCGGGAATTTGGAATCAACCATCTAGGATCGCCGGATGCCGGTGAGGCCCGAGACGGGAGATCAGGTGGGCGAGCGGCCTCCGGCGGGAGAGCCCGTCCCGCGCCGCTGGGACGCGGCGGCGGACTGGAGCTGGCGGATCATCCGGCGCGTCCATCTGGGGACGAGGAAGCCCTCGAACTGGCTGCAGCTCTTCCACTTCGCGGTCGTCGGCGGGACGGGTTACGTGATCAACCTGCTGGTCTTCGCGATCACGGCGGAGGGGCTGGGGATCAACCACCTGCTCGCGGCGGTCTGCGCGTTCGCCGTCGCGGTGACCAACAACTTCCTGCTCAACCGGCACTGGACGTTCCGCAGGCAGGGATCCGTGGCCGCTCATGCGGGCTTTCAGGCCGCTCGCTTCCTGACCGTCTCGCTGGTCGGCCTCGCCGTCAACCTCCTCGTCCTCTCGGGGCTGGTCGAGCTCGGACTCCCCGAGCTCCTCTCCCAGGCGATCGCCGTCGCCGTCGCCACGCCCGTGAACTTCATCGGCAACAAGCTCTGGACGTTCGACCGGGCCTCCTAACATCCAGCGCCCGGCATCCGCAGTTGCCGGCGATCGAACGAGGAAGGAAGGCGATGGTCAACTTCAAGAAGCTCACCGACCAGGCGAACCGGATGAAGGATCTGATCGATCAGCAGGGGGGCACCGACGCCGTCAAGGACAAGGCCATGCGGGTCAAGGACATCGCGGTCGGGGAGGGCTCGCTGTCTGAGAAGGCGAAGGCTGCCGCCGACGTCGCCAAGGAGCGACCCGAGGGAGCGGAGGCTGAGGAAGCGGGCGAGGGCGGCGGCGCGGAGCCCGCGAAGGAGAGCTGAGAACGGTGTCGACCCGCGCGGACGCGTGAGGGGGGCGTTCCGCGCGGCGGTTGCCCTGGCGATCGTCGCGGTCGCCACCGTGGCCGTGCTCTGCCCCGCGCATGGCGTGGCGCAGACGGTAGGCCTGACCGACCGTCCCCCACCGACGACTCAACCGACACGGGTGAGCGGCGCCTTCCCCGCGACGCCCGACGGCTACGAGATCTCCGCCCGGCAGGCTCTGCTGGCCGCCGACCTCGACGAGCACGTGAGACAGCGGAAGTCGGAGCTCGGCCGTCAGGCACGCGAGCTGACCGCGAGCTTCAAGTCCGAGCCGGGGCCGGTCTGGGAGGTCGGCTACTACCGCGGCGACGAGAAGGTCAACCTCGTGATCGTCGACGGGACGACGGGGGAGGTGAAGGAGTCCTGGACGGGAGCGGCGGTCGCCTGGCCGATGGCGCGCGGCAGGACCGGTCAGTTCGGGCATCTGCTGAACGCTCCCTGGGTGTGGATCCCGCTCGCGGCGGTCTTCCTGCTCGGGCTCTGGGACTTCCGGCGCTGGCGCAAGTGGGTCCACCTCGACCTCCTCGTTCTGCTCAGCTTCGGGATCAGCCAGATCTACTTCAACGAGGCCGAGATCGGGATCTCGGTCCCCCTCGCCTACCCGCCGCTGCTCTACCTGCTCGCTCGCATGCTCTGGATCGGCTTTCGCGGGGGCGGGCGAGAGGCCGCGTGGAGGCCGTCCTCGGAGGGCCTGCGACCGAGCGTGCCCACCTGGCTCGCGACGACGCTGGTGATCGGCCTGATCGTCCTGCGGGTCGTGGCCAACGGGTCCGACTCGGGGGTCATCGACGTCGGCTACGCGGGCGTGATCGGCGCCGACCGGATCACGAACGCGCAGCCGATCTACGACGACAGCTTCCCGGAGGAGAACTCCCACGGGGACACCTACGGCCCCGCCAACTACTTCGCCTACGTGCCGTTCGAGCTGGCGCTGCCGTGGGGCGGTGCCTGGGACGACCTGCCGGCGGCGCACGCGGCGGCGATCTTCTTCGATCTGGTCACGATCGCCGGGTTGTTCGTGCTGGGCCTTCTCGCCGGCCGCCGCGCGCGACCTCCGCGGGGGGATCCGGAGAGCTCGATCGGCAGGGGGATCCGGGCCTGGCCAGCGCGGCTCGGGACCTCGCTCGCCTCCCCCGGGGGCCGACTCGGGGTGCTGCTCGCCTTCGCCTGGGTCGCGTATCCCTACACCGCGTTCGTCACGCAGAGCAACTCCAACGACGGGCTCCTCGGCGCCCTGCTGGTCTGGAGCCTGGTCGCGTTCGCGAGCCCGCCCGCGCGCGGCATCCTGCTGGCCGCCGCCTCGCTGACCAAGTTCGCGCCGCTGGCGCTGGTGCCGCTGTATGCGACGGGGGAGAGGGGCTTCGGATTTCGTCGCTTCAGCGCTCGCGGGATGGTCAAGCCGCTGCTCCTCTTCACCCTCGGCTTCGCCGGCTTCGCCGCGCTGCTGCTCGCCTACCCGGCGGTCGACCCCGGCCTCGGGCAGTTCTACGAGCGCACCGTCGGCAGCCAGCTCGATCGGGAGAGCCCGTTCAGCGTCTGGGGTCAGACCGATCTGGAGTGGTTGCAGACGACGCTGAAGGGCGCGGTCCTGATCCTTGGCGTAGCCCTCGCCTTCGTTCCCCGCCGCCGCTCGCTGGTCCAGATCGCGGCGCTCAGCGCCGCGCTGCTGATCGGCGTCGAGCTGACGCTCGAGCACTGGTTCTACCTGTACATCCCGTGGTTCTTCGGGGCGCTGATGTTCGCTCTGTTCAAGCCGCCATCCGCTCCGCCAGGCGGGAGTGGCGATCGCTCGCGTCCGCCCGCCGCAGCGCTCTGACGATCGCCGGCTCGTCACCGGCCAGCACGCACAGCTTCTGCGCCCTGGTCACCGCGGTGTAGAGCAGGTTGCGGGAGAGCAGCTGCGGCGCGTGCGAGCTGCTCAGGCAGACGATCACGGCCGGGGCCTCGATCCCCTGGGCCTTGTGAACCGACGTGCAGAAGGCTCCCCGCAGCGATCGGGCCTCGCGGAAGGGGAAGACGATCCGCTCCCCGAGGTCGCTCTCCAGGCGCAGCTCGGAGCGGGTGTCGTCGGCGGACTCGATCACGAAGACGCTGCCGTTGGTGATCTCCAGCTCGGGGATGCCGCGGGTGGTGATCACCTTCTCGCCGATCCGGAACCGGCCGTCGCAACACGACTCCGCCGAGCCGCAGAGCACGTCCCGCAGTCGCCTGTGCAGCTCGTCGATCCCCACGGGCCCCCGGTACTGCGGTGCCAGGACCTGCACGTCGCGGGTCGGGTCGAGCCCGAACTCGGCCGGGATCCGCTCGGTCGCCATCGTGACGATGTCGTCGGCGAGCGCCGCCGGCGTCGAGCGGCTGTGGCGGAAGAAATCGCGGATCTCCTCCCGTCCCGGCTCGGGCTCCCGCCGCGGTGGCTCTCCATGACGGATCGAGTGGGCGGCGCCGACGATCATCGAGCGGCGGGCCTGACGGAAGATGTGCTCGAGCCGGACCGTCGGCGCGATGCCCGCCTCGATCAGCTCGCAGAACGGCTTCCCCGGCCCGACCGGAGGGAGCTGGTCGGCGTCCCCGATCAGGACGAGATGCGTCTTCGCGCCGATCGCCGCGATCAGGTGTCTGCAGATCTCCAGCGAGAGCATCGACGCCTCGTCGACGATCACCAGGTCCGCCTCGATCGGGGAGTCCTCGTCACGGCCGGGGATCTCACCGGGGATCCACTCCAGGGCCTTGTGGATGGTGGAAGCGGGCGAGCCCTCGGTCGCCTCGGTCAGCCGCCGCGCCGCGCGGCCGGTCGGCGCGAGCAGGCGGATCTTCAGGTTGTGCTGCTCGGCGATCACCGTGATCGCGTGGGTCAGGTGGGTCTTCCCGGTGCCGGGGCCACCGGTGATCACCGACAGGCGCCGCGTGAGCGCGTTCGTGACTGCGTCTCGCTGCTCGTCGTTGAGCCCCTCGAGCTCACCGTCGAGGGGCGGCCGGCTCCACGCCGGCTCCGAGCGCGCCATCCCCGCGAGGGTCGCGGCCAGCCAGCGTTCGGCGCGCCAGGTCCACTCCCGGTAGGCGAGCGAGTCCTCGACGGCGATGCCTTCCGTCGTGCTCACGTGCGCCCGGGAAGGCTCGGTCCCGAGCAGAACGCGCATCGCGTCGATCAGCTCTCCCATCGGCAGGTGGCTGTGACCCGAGCTCTCGGCCTCGCGCAGGGCGTGGATCGCAGCCGCCTGCGCCCGGCTCCGGTCCTCGGGCTCGACCCCGTTCGCGAGCGCGATCCGGTCGGCGCTCTGGAACCCGATCCCGGAGATCTCGGTCAGCGAGTAGGGATCGGAGATCACCATCTCGGAGGCGAGCGAGCCGTGTAGCGCGATCACCTCGGTCAGGTAGCGGGTCAGCCCGTGCGGGGCGAGCAGGGTGTAGAGGCGGCGTTCCATCCGGCGCTCGACCCACTCCTCGGCGGCGTCGACCGCCGTCTCGGCGCCGACGCCCGAGATGCTGGAGAAGGCCGCCTCGGGGTCGCGGTCGATGAAGTCGAAGACCTCCTCGCCGTGCGCCGCGACCAGCTCCTCGGCGCGCTTGCGGCCGATGCCGGGAAACGACTGCAGGTATCGGCGGGCGCCCTCGACGCCGGTCGGGTCGAGCGGCTCCGCCTCGTGCGCGGAGACCTGAAGCCCGTGCCGGGCGTGGTGCTCGTAGGTACCCCGGAGCTTCGCCCGCTCGCCTTCCTCGAGGTGCGCGAGCGGCCCGACGACCGGCATCGACGTGCCGTCGGCGAACGAAGCCTCGGCGACGGCGAAGCCGCCGTCCTCGGAGACGAAGCGGAAGAACTCGATCTCCACCTCTCCCTCGAACGGGTCCCCGGAGGCCGGCCCCGCATCGAGGAGAGCTTCTTGTTCGACGCCGGCTGCCACGGGCCAAAGGTAGGGGGTGAGGCGGACCCGGGGAAGAGCCCTTCGAGGAAACTTCGTGACGTGCTCGTGAACGTTCCTCGCGTGGAACGCGATCGCTGGTCGACCCGTCGCGTCGCGTCCTCGAGCCGAACGATTCGCTTCAGCACCGCTACTCCTGACCGTCGGCTCGGTTTCAGGTTCATACGATGGCCTTGATGAGGCAGGGAAACGGCGATCGCCGCCGACCGCTCACGGCCGGGGTGCAGGCGCGCGATCCGGCGCTGGCACGTCGGATCGGAGTGCTGTTCGCCTGCACGATCGCGGCCGCGATCCTCACGCTCTCGGCCGCGCCGAGCGGCGCGGGTGCGGTCGGCAAGGCGCCCGCGGGGTCGGTGAAGAAGCTGCGCAAGGCGTCGTGTCCGCCCAACTACGCGGTTCGGGTCGCGCGCACTGCGACCACCGAGGACATCCGCGCGGCCAAGCGGGGCGACTTCCGGATCGCGGGCGTCGACGTGAACCTCAAGCGCAAGATCGACTGGACCTACGATCCTCTCGATTCCCCCAGCTTCCGTGCCCGTCTGCACGACCTGCGCTGGCTCGACCCCCTCTTCTACGCCTACCGCGAGCGTGGCGACAAGCAGGCTCTCCGCAAGGCGAAGCGGATCGTCGTCGACTGGGTCAAGAACAACCCGTTGCGCCGACCCACCAACGACCGCGCGTGGTTCGACAAGGTGGTGGGCGATCGCGGTCCCTACATCGCCTACGCGACCCGCGCCGCCAAGTGCGAGGGCATGCTCAAGACCCCGCGCCTCGTCCGCATGCTGCTCGCCTCGGTCCGGCAGCACATGACCTTCCTCGGCAACGATGGTCGCTACTCGGCCACCAACCGCGGCCTGTTCATGGACCTCGGCCTGATCTTCAGCGGCCGGCAGATGAAGTTCCTCCCCGGATCCGGCAAGCTCCGCAGGCACGGCGAGCAGCGGTTCGTCAAGAACGTCAACACGCACGTGATCCCGGGGGAGGGGATGTGGCTCGAGCACTCGACCACCTACCAGTTCCTCACGATCAACGCGATCGGCCGCTTCCTCGACGTCGTCAAGAAGAAGCGCCCCGGAATCCGCAAGCGGCTCGGGGACATGGAGAACACCGCCGGATGGCTGACGATGCCCGACCGCCGCTGGCTGCAGGCGGGCAACTCCTTCCAGGACCGCTCCTCGCGCCCGGCCCAGGAGCTGAGCCGCCAGCTCCGCGGCGCCCGGATCCTCCCCCAGAGCGGCCTTGCCTTCTTCCGCAAGCACAAGAGCTACCTGTCGCTTCTCTCCGGCTACCACAGCTCGATCCACAAGCAT
>CAZXKG010000031.1:0-24531 GCA_964641695.1 uncultured Conexibacter sp. | reverse complement strand
CGGGGATCGACCCGTGAAGGTCGTGCGGGTCGATCCCCGCCCGGACACGCCCGGCTTCGTCAAGTCGCCGCAGGAGCATCCCCCCGGCCTTCTTCGATCGAGGATCCGGATCCTCCAAGAGGTCAAGCCCCACCGCGGCTTCCGGGGCCGTCGGGCCCTCGAGGTGCCAAGCCGGATCCGGAACGACGCGCAGCTTCAGGTTCCTACGATCGCCTACGTCGACGGATTGAAGGGCATGCTTCTCGAGGAAGTCCTCGAGAGCCCCCTGCGAGATATAGCCGTCGGCCTCGGCGCCCGAGACGAGGTCGAGTCCCAGCGCACCGGCCGCGCTCACGCCGGTGGGCACGAGTGCGGAGTCGTCGAGTGCGTAGGAGAGCTCGCCAGGATGACAGCGGAAGCTGACTACCTCGGCCCTGTGCCTCAGGCGATCCCGCATCCGAGCGATTCCCTCCAGCGCCAGAGAGCGCCGCAGTCGCGAGCGGCTTTGCGCGCTCACCCATCCAGCGTCTCGCGCGGAGGCCAGGAAGAGCAGCGCCCAAGCGTTCGCCGGCGCGAGCGGACGCCCCCGCTGAGGCATCCGTATGGCTCGTTCAGAGACGGCAGCCGCGTCGATCGCCCAGGTCCTCCCGATCTTGACTGCGGCGAGCTCCTCGGCAGCGGCGAGCGCTCGCACCCGCGACGGGTCGAGTCCCAGCTCTTGGGCAGCTTCCGAGACGGAGATCAGGCTTCGCATAGATCTTGCATAAATATAGCGCGAACAGGTTATTTCGCGTAAATCGCGTGAAGCCGCTGACGCGAGCAGAGCGCAAGTGCAGCTCCCGATCGATCGAAGCTGATGTCACCGATCTGGATCGTCATGGCTTGGGCCGTGGGGCGAATGCAGTCACCCTCCGATCGCCGTCATCTCCAAGGCTACGACCACCGTGAGCCAGCGGCAATGGCGGATCACCCGCCGCGTTGTGTAGCCGCTCGTGCCCGCGCAGCCTCGCGCAGGCGACTGAACAACGTCCTCTCACGATGCGCCGTCTGGTCGTCGAGCAGCGCCCTCTCGTCGGCGTCAGGCTCGGCGAGGAAGGCGAACCTCTGCCGAACGGCACGGCAGATCGTCTCGTGGTCAGCGGGCATACCGCGTGGGACGAGCGGCTGGATGTCCGTCCAGCGGAAGTTCGCGGGCTGGATGCTGGCTAGGAACGACTCGGGATCGAATCGTGGTTGCCCGCGGCGATCGGTCCAGGCCTTGAGCACCGCGACGCGACGGACCAGCGCATCGTCAAAGGGTCGCCGGGCCCAGAGGTGAAGGTCGTAGATGTCTTTGCCGAGCCGCCGAGCCTGCGGTTGCAGGCCATCAGCTTCTCGCCGATCATCTCGTAGGGATCGAGGCCGAAGAGGCCGGGCACGCCGCATTCGACGTGAGCGAAGTACCCCTGCTGCACGAGCGACAGTGCGCGAGGCTCGAGGATCGGCTCGAGCCGGTAGGAGATCTGCAGCTCGAAGGTGCCTGCACCGTCTTGGTGTTCGTAGCGGACTGTGCCTGAGAAGTTCTCATCCTGGGAGTAGCGGAAGTCGGGGACCGAGAAGTGGATGCCGTGGTAGGGGTCATGTGCCGCGAAGGCAGCTTCGATCTCCGCCTCAAAGCCGTTGTGATGGGTGGCATCGAGATCGACGTCCTCGGAGAAGCGGCCGGTCGAGCCGAACACGCACTTGCGCAGCGCCGTACCGCCCTTGAACAGCAGCGGCCCGTTCGTGGTGCTGCCTGGCCGTGTACCGATGAGCCCTTCGGCGTTGAGCAGCGCGAGGACGTAGTGCAGGACGACCTCCTGGTCTGCGACCGTGACATCGATCCGCTGGTTGACGGCGTACTGGCGGACCAGGGCGGGCGGCAGCATTCAGCGCTCGACCTCCTCGCGCAGCCGCTCGGCGCCGACGTTGTCCACGACGGCCCACTCGCGCAGGCGCCGGCCGTGCGCGCCGTGTATGCGTCGCTCCCCCAGGTACAGGTACGACGCACCCTCGGCGGCGCCGGCGGCGCCGGCAGCCAGCGCAGGGGGGACGTCGGCGTCGACGATCTCGAGGATCGCCGCGAGACGTCGTAGGGCCGCCCCGCCACGCGGCCGCCGGTGGGCGAGCTCGACAACTCGATGCCAGTTCGCGGTGGGTGCTGCCCTCGTCGCTATGCGCGCGAGGCCCTGCGCTCCGCCGACGCGACCGGGGAGAGCGGCGGCGTCGACGAGAACGCGCTCAGGGGAGGCGAGCCTGACCGCCACGCCATGGCGCCGGTCCTCTTCCGCTCCCTCCAGCGTGAACTCCCCCAGCACGATCAGCGTGATCGGAACATCCCGCCATGCTTTCGGTGCCCGCGCGCCGACCGGGACCGCGATCTGCACGGTGGCGGGCCGGTCGGGTATGAGGCCGTGCTCGTAGGCGGCCGATTGCAGCGCCACGTAGTACGGCTGCCCCCACGTGGTCAGGGCAGCCCATGGATTCGGCGGCGCGAACCCGCCCGTCTCGGCGAGCACGGTCTCGTAGCGACCCTGCGCGGTGCGCCGCAGCCAGCCCTTTCGCTTCAAGCGGCTGAGGACGCCGAGAATCGTCGCGCGGGGCCATTCAAAGGTCTCGACGACGTCCTGCACCGAGACGACCGCCCGACGCTCGCCTTCTAGCCAGGCAACGACGGCGCCCTCTCTCGAGGACAACGTTCGGGAGGGAAACGATAGGTCGTTCATGTGCTTACTTATAGACGAAATCCGTCCAAACTGCTAGAAACGTCTCTAAATAAGCACGTACCTATGCCTCGACCCATGCCAGGGACCGTACGCCGGAAAACGTCACATGTGGGTCAACGAATGTGACAAATCCATGCGAGGCAGAGGTTGGCCCCGATCGCCTGCGGCACCCCCGAGCATCAGCACCACCCCGATGATCGGCACGGGCTCAGCGCCACGCCGACGCCGAGCGGGAGGCCCCCCTCCGATCGCCTCGCTCACCATCGATCAGTCCGCGATCATGGCGGGGAACTCGTAGCTGCATCCCGACCGTCCACCCGTTGACGACCGGGGAACTGCCGTGATGGCTGAGCTCCTCGATCTCAGCCGCGCCCGCTCCCAGAACGCCAACTCGTCGGGAACCCCGGCCGCCAGCTCGGGGATACCGACCGCAGACGGCGGATCGGGCTCGAGCGGCTCGAGCACCAGCGCGTCCTGGACGGCCCTCACGGCTGGGATGTCCTCGGGCCCGTCGCAGGCGAACCGTCCGACGATCGACAGCACCGCGGTCGACGCCTGGATCGGCACATGAGCCTCCGGAAGCTCGCCGTCCCAACCGGGCGGCACGATCAGGAACCGTCCGGCGCCGTTGCCACTCGCCCGGGTGCCGGCATAGGCGATGTTGTTCGTCCACGCGTCGACGAACTGCAACACGTAGTAACGCTCGCCGGTCTCCGGCACCTCGAGCCGCAGCGCCCCGACCGACAGATCGAGCTGCGCCATCGAGTAGACGGTGTCGTTGTTGATCGTGACGAACGTGTCCTGCGGCCCCGCCAGCTTGCGTGCGAGAACGCGTTGAACGGCGCCGCCGGATTCGACCCCACCCCCTCGTCGACATACCTCCGAATTCAGGTGTGCTCGAGGGAGACCAGCTCAGGGAAGCAATCTTGATCGACGGCGCCAGTCGCAGAGCGGTAATTCGCGTCGAGCACGGGCTCAAGGAGAACTATCTCGGTCAAGCGACGTGTGATGCTCGTAAACTGGCGCACCTCAGTCAGGGTCAGGGGCCGTCCAAGGATATCCAGCTCACGGTATGAAAGCCACTTGCGCAAGACTTGGTAACCGCCGACCTTAAAGTTCCAGGCGGCTTCTGGGACCCCGCGCCAACACGTGTTCTGGTTGAGATACACATCCACGACTTCGCTACCCAACTGCGCAAGCTGCAATTTCGAGAAGCCAGCCTGCTCTTCGGTAGTACGCGCGCGTCTCACCGTCGCACCGTCACCTGGCATGACTATGCGACTCTCCACTCCGCTCTTTTGCTTTCGTCGCTGTAGAACTCCCCAGCCGACGGTAATAGCGCGATCGTCGCCTGTAACCGAGTGTCCGTCAGTTCGCCAGACCACCCCCACGTTCCGAAGACGATCGCGTGTCGATTCGTCGAGGCCTGGAAGTGGCGTATCTATATCCAGCAGAGCAGAGATCTGTACGCCGAGCCCGGCAGACTCCTCCAACATTTCCGCTGTGGCTGGTACTGGTACACGCGGCCAGTCGCTACGAATGGCATCCCCGTTCTCCTGAAGATAAAGGGGTGAGTACCCAATTGCAAGGACATGGAGCCATAGCAGCCGCGCTGTGTCGCGCGACATGTTGTCCTCGTATCCAAGCCTTGCTAGGTAATCCCGCGAGAGCGGTGACAGGTTGGGGCGCCAAGCAGTTTCAGTCTCATATCCAGCGTCGGCGAATAGCTGTGGGTGCGAGTTGGTTTCGGGCTGCGCAAGAAGGAGCGGAATAGCATACGCGTCCTTGTGGAGCACATGCTGATCCACAAGTTGCGACGAAAATAGGAATGCGGCTCCGTCAAGTGTACGAGGTGCACGTCGGCGAACAAGAAGAAAGTCACTGCCCACGTCAGAGGCTTTGAGAAAGCGTGGCCGAGGACGATTCCAAAGCTTTGGGGTCGTGTCCACATACGACCAGCGGATATCAAATGGTCGAAACTGCAGCCGCGCTAGTCGCGCGGGATCAAAAGGGCTCGAAGCGAGCATAGCCGCTCGTGTAGCCTGGCTGTCGTAGTCGGCCCATTGGCTTACGAGACCCCCAACGCGTGCTGGCTCGAGTTCATCGAATGCGAGTTCTGGGTCGAGGAAGTGCTTCATTCGATCCAGTAGTAACTCGTGGTCAAGGGAAATCAGCGCTTCCCCTCGATTTTCGTTTAACCCCAGCTCTGCGTCTACGTCGGCGAGTTCTGTCACTGCTGGCCACGACTCATAACCGGGCCTAGGGTTCCAGGGGCGCAAGCGAAACCAGTTGCTTTGTTGTGGATCCAGCGCACTGTAGGTCGGTTCTTGTTGGCCCTGATGAAGAGACGCTTCAAGTTCAGCGCGCTTTTCAGGTCCCCAAAAGTCGCGATACATCACCGTCGGATCCTCAGACGAGCGCGGATCGGTCCGCACCAACAGGGCAACGGCTGTTCCAACTTGGATCCCGCTCGCGCTGAACTTACTTGAAAAGACGCTAGGATCCGGGCCGCCGTCTGGCGTCTTCTTCCCTGTCTCGCGACTGTCTCCATTGAGATTGTCCACATAGATGTCGTCGAATTGCTGCAAGAGACGTTTGCGCATTACAACAGCGGAAGGATCGCTGAGCCAGCCAAAGTTGGATACGAAGCAGATGATGCCGCGTCCAGTGCGCTCGGCAATCTTCTGCTCGGCGATCCGATAGAAGCGAATGTAGTAGTCATCGAGCTTGTTCTTTGTGATCTCCCAGGGTGGATCGGCGAGACCGTCTTTGTAAGTTCCGACTAGATCGATAGTGTCCGGATCCCGTACTCCAGGGAAGCCGTTGTACGGTGGGTTTCCAATTACGACGAGGATCGGCTGCGAGCGCTTAACCGTCCCAGCCGCCTCGCGTTCAACGCGGAACTCGTCAAAGGGCAGCAGTGACTCATCTTCGCCTCCCCATCCCGTCAGGGCATTAGTGAGGTAGATGGAGGGCCGCTCCTGCTCTGGACCACTAAGCGGCGCGCCTAACTCGGCCAGCCACAGCCCGACCTGAAGGTGCGCGATGATGAAGGGAGCTGGCAGAACCTCGAAGCCGTGAATACGTTCTAGTGCTGCCTGCTTCGCTTGTTCCGCTACCAGTGAGTCACCGTGCTCCTCTTGTAGGACTTCCGAGACCGTTCGAAGTGTCTCAATCAGGAACGAGCCAGTTCCCGTGCATGGGTCGAGTACGTGTACGCAGTCGTCGGCGAGTCCGAGAGGGAGATCGAGGTCACGTTTGAGCGCTTCATGCACCCGTCCGACCATGTACCTGACTACTTCAGGAGGTGTGTACCAGACGCCCAGCTGGCGACGCAGATCCGGATCGTATGCCTCAAGAAATGGCTCGTAGAAGTACCGGACGGCATCGCGACGTTCGAAGCGAGCGAAGAACGCCTCACGATCGACGCGCGCAAACACATCGTCAGTCCAATCGAGGATCTCGTCAAGGCCGGCAGGGAGATGCTGCGGCGTTGCAAGCTGTTCGAAGAGGGCTCGGACCATCGGCACGTTCAGCGTCCACTGGGCCATCCGCCATTCAAAACGCTTGTCGTTGGTGTCTGGCTGGCAGTCGGTCCATGCGACCCACGCAGCGAATACGCCGTAGAAGAGCGTTTGGACAAGCGCGGAGTGGAAGAAGTCCTGGCCTTGTTTACCCTCGAACCGCAAGCCAAGTGCGCCCTCAAATGCATCTCTGAGCGTTCTGAGCTTCGGAAGCTCGCCCGCGAGTTCCACACGTTCGCGTGCAATTCGGGCGTGTGCCGCGAGATACGAAGCGAGGCCCTCGGGAGACGTTACTGGCGCGTCTGCGGCGAGCATCCGACGGAGGTACTCCTCGAATGCAGCCGATTTTTCCGCAACGGCTACGGGGTCCAGATGAAGTGCCCAGAATGCGGCTTCATCGGCGGCCAACGCGAATGTTTCTTGTCGGACGATCTCGCCATCTGCGTCGATCTGTACTGCGGCGAACTCACGGTAGTTCGTTACCAGAACACGACCGTAGCCACCCAGGTACTTCCTGACTTGCGCGCTTGAGACGATCGAGTTCATATTTCGTCGAAGCGGCTTGACTTCCACGGCGCCTCTCTCGGGAGCTCGGGTCTCGATCTCTAGCTCCTTGCTCACCGCAGACGCGGTGCGCTTCAAGAACAGACCGCCGTCAGGAATGCCTGCGCCACGATTCTTCGGCGTCAGCACGCAGTGGACGCGGGGACTCAGCGTCCCGCCGACCATGTTCAGCAACTCCGCTAGCGCCGGGTAGTAAGACGTCTCATCGTTGGCCTCACCGGTAGCGCCAATGCGCGCCATCTCACTGAGGTAGCGAGCTAGCAGTTCCACCCCGGGTAATTCGACCGGCAGCGGCGGAACCATGCGCCTGAGGTGCAGGGTGACAGCGAAGTTGCATCACGGTCGCAGCTCCTTGTTCGGTAGAGAGAGCGCCGTAAGCAAGGAATCCCGCGAAGGAGGGGGACTTGGCCGGCCTCCTTCGCTTCCATGCGCGTTCTTGCCCCAACTTCGGAGCTAGGGCCCCCCAAACCGCCGTAGCCGCGGCTAGCTTGATCATCCGCCATGCAGCCGATGACCTTTGACGAAGCGATCACGGAAGCCAAGAAGCTGCCCGGAAAGAGGCACCTCCTCCTCGGCAATGGCTTCAGCATCGCTTGCCGCCGTGATCTCTTCACCTACGGGCGCCTGTTCGACGAGGCCAACTTCGACGCGCTCTCGGTCCACGCGGAGGGCCTCTTCGCGATCTCCGGTACGACCGACTTCGAACGTGCCATCGAGGCGCTGGCGGTTGCAGCCCGGGTGCTGGAGCTCTATCCAGACGCCGACGACAAGCTGGGTACGATGCTCGGCGCCGACGTCGATGCTCTCCGAGCCGCCTTGGCGGAGGTCTTGGCGAGCAAGCATCCCGAGAACGTTGGCCTGATCGGAGATGAGGAGTACGGGCGAGCGCGAACCTTTCTGTCGCACTTCAACGGCTCGATCTACACGGTCAACTACGACCTGCTCCTTTACTGGACGCTCCTCCAGTCGCTCGGGCCGGCGATCAAGAACGACGACGGCTTTCGGGAGGACCCCAATGACCCCGAGGCCCAGTGGGTGATCTGGGATGGCTACGCCAACCACGGCCAGTGCGTCTACTACCTGCACGGCGGGCTGCACCTCTACGACGCTGGCAGCACGCTTAGGAAGATCACCTGGGCACGAACCGGCGTTCCGCTTGTTGATCAGATTCGAGAGGCGCTGGACCAGAACGTGTACCCGTTGGTAGTGACCGAGGGATCAAGCGAGGAGAAGCTCGCCCGAATCGAGCACAGCCCCTACCTGCACAAGGGGCTCAAGAGCTTGCAGAACAACGGAGGCACCCTCTTCGTCTACGGCCACTCGCTCGCGGAGAACGATGAGCATGTCTTGGCCCGCATCGAGCTCTCGAAGATCGAGCACGTCTACGTCAGCCTGCACGGTAACCCCGAAAGCGACGTCAACCAGACGATCCGGCACCGCGCCGAGCTGATGGCCGAACACAGGGACTCGAGCGAGGCTGTCAAGCCGGAGCGTTCGCGGCATCAACTCGAAATCAAGTTCTACGACGCCGACAGCTCCAGGGTTTGGGCGGATGACGCCTGAACGGGTCACCGCGCTGGCAACGAAACCTCGAGGGTCCCGCCGCAACCTTGAGCTGAAAGCCAAAAATCCCGACCCAGCCCGCTCCCTGGCCAGATGCGAGAATCTTGGCGCCACTGCATGCGGCGTCCTGGCCCAGCTCGACACCTACTTCGCCGTTCCCGCCGGCCGCCTCAAGCTGCGAGAGCAGGACGGCTCCTCCGCGCAACTGATCGCCTACCAGCGAGCGGACACCCCGCAGCAGCGCGAGAGCCGCTACCGGATCATCGAAGTCGACTCGGCCGCGGAGCTGAAGGCCGCGCTGACCGAGTGCTTGGGCATCGAAGCCGTCGTCTCGAAGCGCCGGAGGCTGTTCACCTGGAACGGCCGAGCGACGGCATTAGCGGGCGCCGATCACGGCGGCCGCAGCCGCGCGGAGGTGCGCCGGGCCCCTTAACGGAAACCGCCCATAAATGGAGAGTCGATCAGGGGCCCCACTTCGCAAGCAGCCTCCTGGGGGCGAGAAAGCATGTGTTTATAGTTGCCGCAGAGACCAGCCACCGCATGAACTTGCGGATCGGCACCGGAGCAGCAAAGAAGGCGACCACGCGAAGCCGTGGCCGCCTCCCTCACTTGCGCAAGAGCTGAGATCAGCCCCGCGCTCGCTCCAGCTCAGCTCAGAACTCGAAGCTCTGGCTCTGCTCACCCTGGGCCGAAGCGATCCGCTCGCCTTCTGAGCGTCCGCCGCCGACTACGACCAGCTCCGGCTTCTCAATCGGCTCCAGGAAGTCGACTGAGCCAACCACCGAGTAGGCCGAGCGCTTCGAGCCGTCCTTACCGGTCCACTCCCGATAGCTGAGTCGCCCCGACACAGCGACCTTGCTGCCTTGGGACAGATGCCGAGCACAAGCCTCGGCCTCGCCACCGAACGTAGTCACGTCGACATAAAGAGCCTCCGGGTTGGAGTCCCCCTTCGAGCGCCGACCTGTCACTGCGATCCTCATCCGGCAGTAGCTTCTGCCCTTCTGAGAGTTCTTCAGCTCCGGATCGGCTACCAACCTGCCGACCAAGTTCACCGCGTTCATCTTCGACCTCCGTCTCCGGGAAGGCTCTGTTGCCTTCCCCATCGCTTGGACTGCTTGCGAAGCCGAGCCCAAGCCGACGCACGTCGGCAAAAATGCGAGCGAGCAGCAGGCTAAGCAGATGGCGAAGCGGCTGCTGAGACCATCCCTGAACTAGGCAACAAACCGAACACCGCTGTGCCATTTGAGGCCGATTCGAAGGTGCCAGAGAGCGGGAGAGCGGAGGCCGTGAACTTCTAGCTCAAGTTGTTGACCTGGCCCTGAATCGGATGATCAGGGGCCTTGAAACTCTCCTGTGGCCTATGAGTTCATTCGCCGACTCGGCCGATGAACTCCACAAGCGAAGAAGCTGATCGAGCGACTTCAAATGTCGCTTCGAAGCTCTCCTTCCCTTGCGAGCCGCGGCGACTATAAACGACGTCGTCCATGAACGACAACCCCCAACCGCAAGGACCCCAGCGACAGGCTCTCCGATGAGCTGATTCTGAGTAACCCGGTGTGTCTGAAACCGCGAGCTTCTCGCCTGCGACAGGTGCACAGCTATGCGACCGCGATCAGCTCGCAGGAGACACAGCTCCCAACCCGACTCGGAGCAGGGACAGCCGAGCTTCATCGGGTTCTCGAGGGACGTAAGGAGGCGATCGTTCCCATGTTCCCCGCACACCTCCCGCACCCGTGCGGGAGATGGCTCCCCTCCCAGACGCGAGTAGCTAAGCCGCCCACTGGGGGTGCACGAACTTGAGCTAGAAGTTATGCACCTCACCGCGCAACCGCACCGCCCCGAACCGCGAGACCACGGCGTCCCTGAGTCGCCCGAGTCTCGCGTCCTTCTCCCTGGCCTTCACGGCGGCGCCCCCGCGGCCCCCGAGGGCCGCGCCTTCCCCAGCCCACCTCGCCGGAAATCCAACTTCGCATCCCGACCTTCGCCAGGCCTCATCAGCTGGCGCAAATCCGAAATCCACGACGAACCCAAGGGAGCGTCCTTGAACTCCGCAGAGATCCACCCGTCGCTCCCTCCGACGCTCCCCGAGGGCACGGCCGCCCCGCAAGCAACCGCGGCTTGCGGCAGCCGTGCCTCGCGCAGGCCCGCCCTGCGCGCTCTCTTCGAGCTTTCCTTCCTACCGACTGCAATCACGACCCAGAAAGGCACCAAGTGAGCACACCACGCAAGGCCGTCAAGTCGCTTCATCAGCGGATCTTCGGTGCCGAGCGGCGTGCTCGCCCGGATGCTTTTGAAGGGACTGGTGCGCCTGCGATCGGGATCTCCGCCGGGCAACTGACCACGACGGCCCGCTCGGCGGCCTTCGCCTCCGGTCTCCTGCTTGCCTGCGCCGCGCTCGTCCTCCTCGCGCTACTCGGTCTCCTCCGCGCGCCAGCACCGGCCGAGGCGGCTGGGTCCTTCCCCGGTCAGGACTTCCTCCCCGACCATCGAGGCTGGGAGATGGTCTCGCCACCGCACAAGAACGGCGGCGACGTGATCGTCAACTCGATGACCGATGCAATCGCCGACGGCGGGGGAGCTGTCCAATTCGGCACGGCAACCGGCTTCGGCGAAGACCAGGAGGGAGCGCCTGCCTACAGCCAGTACACCGCAGTGCGAGGCGACGACGGTTGGCAAACCCACGCGGTCAGCCCGCCTCAGGAGTCGAACGCAACCGCCGAGACGGGCCTGCTGTTATCGCCCCCGATCTTCTTGGGGCTCTCGGCTGATCTCGACCGCGGCATCTACTTCGCCACCAGTCCCCTGACCGACGCCCCCAGCGTGGCCGCGGTCCCCAACCTCTACCTGCAGTCGAACCTGCTCACGAGCCTGGGGGACTCCCAGCTTCTTACCGACTGTCCCGCATGCAGCGCACCCCTGCCGCGCCTTCTGGGTGCCACGCAGCGGCCGGTTCTCGCCTCAGCCAACGCCGGTACCTCTCAGCAGCCGGAGATGACCCACGCGCTCTTCGAGACGCCTTCGGTCTTGACCACCGACGCAAACGGCGACTCCCTGCCGAGCGGCACCAGCTACCCCAAGCTCTATCTGTGGGACGCCCAGGCCAGCGACGAAACGCAATCGATCACGGTCTCGGCCACCGACGGGCAGTTCACCCTGTCTTACGAGGGGCAAACCACGGATCCAATCGACTTCGACTCGACGCCTGGGCAGGTGAGCTCGGCGCTGGAGGCGCTCTCCTCCTTCCCCGCGGGCGCGAGCGCCAAGGTCTCCGGCGGCCCCGGGGATGCCGGAGGCGGCACTCCCTACCTGATCACCTTCGGCGGCTCGCTCGCCGGACAGGACGTCTCCGACCTCAGCTCCGATCCAAGCCAGCTCACTGGCGGATCGGCCAGTGGCGACGTGGCGACCGTGAGCGGGGGCGGTCGGCACGTACGTCTCGCCGGCGTTACGCCCGACGGCACTGCCGCAAAGTGCAACGGGTCGAATGCGTGCTCGGCGGCGGGTACGGGCGCTCTCAACTCCGGGAGGATCACCGACTTCGCCGCGGACACCCTCTCCTCGGACGGCTCGAAGGCCTTCTTCACCTCACCGGTCGGCACGGACGGCAACCCCTCCAACTCCAGCGACCTCTACATGCGAGACAGCAAGGGCACCGCAACGACCGCCGATGACGCGACGCTGAAGCTGAACGAGTCGGAACGGACGACGTCGGATGTGGCCAAGGCCGCCACATATCAGGACGCGTCCTCCGACGGCACGAAGGTCTTCTTCGTTTCCGCCGAAGCGCTCACCGACGATGCGCCCGCCGATGGCGCGGAGAAGCTCTACGCGTACGACACGACCAAGCCCGCGTCGAGCTCCGACAACCTCACCTTCGTCTCCGGCGGCATGGCGCCGCTCTCGGGCAACTTCAAGAACGACGGCGGGTCTACCGGCGTGATCGGCGTCTCCAAGCATGCCGACTACGCCTACTATGTCGGACGATTCGGGGGCACCCGCGAGATCCGGGCCTACCACGACGATGGCTCCGGACCAGCGGAAATGCGGACCGTAGCCACGCTCACCGGGACCGAGGACTCTCTCTCCTTCTCGAGCCGTCCGGGCTTGAAGCTCACGAGGATTTCGCCAGACGGCACCCACCTGCTTTTTGAAGTGACTACGCCGTTGACCGGACAGCCCGTCGGCAACAACTGCGTGAGCCAACTCAACCCCTCGGCGGGTACGCAGCCTTGCGGTCAGCTCTTTGTTTACGACGCCACGGCGGACGGTGGGACCGGCGAGCTTCAGTGTGCATCGTGCAAGCCGTCGGGTGGCGTGACTAACTCATATGCGCTCCTCGATTCTCCGTCCTTCGGCGACCTCGCGACTGGCCTTTCCCTCATCACACAGCGTCTCAACCATGCGCTCTCGGACGACGGTCGCTTCGTCTTCTTCGCAACCCGAGACCGGCTCGTCCCCGAGGACGAGAACGACGTCTACGACGTCTATGAGTACGACACTCAAGAGCGCCGGGCTCATTTGCTGACCTCGGGCTCAGCCGACACCGACACCGACTCGTTCTTCATCGACGCAACCCCGGACGGCTCCTCCGCTCTGATCTCGACTCGAGAGCCGCTGGCAGGAGCCGACAGCGGAAAGGACCGCGACCTCTACGTCGCGACAGTCGACGGAGGGTTCCCAGGCCCCGAGCCGGAGGCACCACCATGCATCAATACAGATAGCTGCCATGGTCCCGTGAGCAGTCCGGATCAAGCCGGCAATCCGGCCTCAATCGCCCACCAGGGCGAGGGCAACCTCTCCTCGAAGCCCGATTGCTCCAAGCAGGAACGGAAGCTGGAGCGTGCCAGGCGCAAGTTGCAGAAGGCGTATGGCAAGCACAGGCGTCGCAAGGCTCGCAAGCAGGTCAGGCAAGCTCGGAAGGACCTCGCCCGCTGCAGGAAGGGGCAGTCGTGAAGGCCATTACCACCGACCGCACGACTCGTCAAGCAAGCGCTGAGACTGGAGTGACTGAGATGCAAGGCCAGATGAGGACAGCGAGGAGCATCCGCCGGGGCTGGCTCCGACGCCACGGACCCGGACAGCCGCTGGCAAGCCTGCTCGGGGCTCTTGCCGGCTGTCTGCTCGGAGCCCTAGGCTTCGCTCAGGCGGCTAGCGCCGCACCATCACCGGTGATCTGGCGCATCGATGCCCAGGCTGCTGCGAACGTCCCAGCCGGCAGCCAGATTGACTACTACGTCACCGCCAAGAACAACGGCGACACCGACACTAACGGCACCGACCCCTACACGATCCACGTCGAGCTGCCGGACGGCTTCACCGCAATCTCCAGGACGCCGAGCACCTTCAATTGCGGCAGTCTCGCCGGACAGTCGTCGTTCGACTGCACCCGAAGCAACCAGACGAACGGGCACGGCACCGCCGGTTCCGCGGTCGGCATGGACTTGAAGGTCAGCGTGCCGGGCTCAGGCCCAGGGTCCGCGGGGGACCAGCAGGCAACCTTCACGCTCTCCGGCGGGAAGGGAACCGACGGAGTTGTTCCCGCGCACGCGACGGCCGTAAGCCGGACCGAGGTCAGCAGCGATCCGGGCGAGTTCGACGTCGAAGACTTCGACGGGCAAACGACCGCGAACGAAGCCGGCGATCCCTACACACAGGCAGGCGGGACGCCGCATACGATCGCGACTCGAATCGAGTTTCCCCGCTATCAGAAGTTGATCGCGAGCTTGCCGCCGTTCGCCACATACGAGGGACCGATGCCGGTGGAGGCACCTCGCGACATCTTCGTCGAGATTCCGGCCGGGTTGATCGGGCGACCGGCGAGCCTGCCGAAGTGCACGATCGTCGAGCTGAACGGCGATGCCAGTAGGCCCACCTGTCCGATGGAGTCGCAGGTCGGAACCGCAGCCGTGGGGCTCGGCGATGGTGGCTATGTCAGTCAGGTCTCGGTGTACGCAATGGAGGCACCCGCTGAAGTACCGGCGCGGTTTGCATTCAACGTCGGCGGCGCCTTGGTGTCGCTCGATGCGAGCGTACGCAGCGATGGCGACTACGGGATCACACTCGCGTCCCGTAACACCAGCCAAGCCGTGCCCTTCGGTGGAACGCAGATCGACCTCTGGGGCACACCGGCAGATCCAATTCACGACGCGGATCGCCGCTGCCCCGGTGGTGCAACCGCTGGGCCGTTCCTCAACACCGGCACGGCGGAGGAGTGCCCCTACGAGCGGCCGGAGCCGACGGCGCTGCTGCGGATGCCCACGAGCTGCTCCGGGCCTGTCGACACTGCTCTTCGGGTCGATAGCTGGGAGCACCGCGGGGCGCTCAAGTCCGACGGGGCCCCGGATCTGAGCGATCCGAACTGGAAGTCGGCGACGTTCACCTCCCACAACCCTCCGGGTTATCCCGAGACACCCGACAACTGGGGACCCGAGCAGGGCACCACCGGCTGCAACGCCGTGCCCTTCAACCCCCAGGTCTCTGTCGAGGCGACCTCGAATGAGGCCGACTCGCCGACCGGCCTGGCCGTCGACATCAGCGTCCCGCAGACGAGCGATCCAGATGTCCTGGGCTCCTCCGACCTCAAGGACACCACCGTCACCCTGCCCGAGGGCTTCAGCCTGAACCCCTCCGCAGCCGACGGCCTCGAGGCCTGCACGCTCGAGCAGATCGACCTGGATGGCCAGAACACCGAGCCTGAGTGCCCGAACGCCTCGAAGATCGGCACGACTCAGATCGACACGCCGCTGCTCGAGGAGCCGATGAGCGGAGACGTGTTCTTGGCCGAACAGAACGACCCCGACAAGCCCGGGGCCGAGAACCCCTTCGACACCCTGACCGCCTACTACATCGTCGCCGAGGGCCCCGGCACCGTGATCAAGCTGCCGGGCAAGGTCGAGCTCGACGAGGGCACAGGCCAGATCGTCAACACGTTCACCGACAACCCGCAGCTGCCGTTCTCGAACTTCCACGTCGAGTTCTTCGACGGCCCGCGCAGCCCGATCGCCACGCCGCGCACCTGCGGCACCGATGCAGTCGAAGCCGAGCTCACTCCATGGGCCCGTCCCGACAGCCCCGTGACGCGGACCCAGAACCTGGCGATCACCACCGGCCCGGGCGGGCTGCCCTGCCCGGCCGACCTGGCCTCAAGGCCCTTCGAGCCGACCCTGAGCTCCGGCGTCGTCGATCCGGTCGCCGGCTCCTTCACCCCGTTCGTCTTCCAGCTCAAGCGCGCTGACGGACACCAGGAGATCCTTCGACTGCGTGTCGACCTCCCGCCTGGCGTAACGGCCAACATCAGCGACACCCCGCGCTGCTCGGAAGCGGCTCTCGCCGAGCTCGTCGACTCCAACCACTCCGCGGCGGAGGAGATCGCATCAGCGAAGTGCCCCGCCGCCTCCCAGGTCGGCAAAGTCACAGTCGGAGCCGGAGCAGGCTCCAACCCCTACTACGTCCAAACCGGCAAGGCTTACCTCGCCGGCCCCTACAAGGGAGCCCCGCTCAGCCTTGCGGCGGTAGTCCCCGCTCTGGCAGGCCCCTTCGACCTCGGAGTCGAGCTCGTCCGCTCCGCCTTGCACGTAGATCCCCGCACGGCTGAGATCACCGTTGCCACCGACCAGTTCCCAACCATCCTCGAAGGGATTCCGCTCCGGCTGCGTGACATCCGAGTGAACATGAACAAGCCGAACTTCATGCTGGCCGGCACCAACTGCGATCCACTGCAGATCACAGGCCAGGCAAGCGGAGTAGGCGGGGCAAGCGCAGATCTCGCTCAGCGCTATCAGCTCGGCGACTGCGGGAGTCTCGGCTTCAGCCCCAAGCTGGAGCTTGATCTCGGCAACGCCAAGAAGTCCACGAAGTCAAACCAGCACCCACCGCTACACGCGACGCTCTCCCCCAACGAAGGCGACGCCAACATCTCCTCCGCCGAGGTCGTCCTGCCCGAAGGTGTCCTTCTCGACCAGGACCGGATCGGCAGGATCTGCTCCCGCGACCGCTACGCGGCGGGCACGTGTCCGGAAGAGTCGCGAGTCGGCTACGCGAAGGCAACCACGCCGCTGCTCGCCGATCCGGTCGAAGGCCCGGTCTACCTCAAGGCCTCCGACAACACGCTGCCTGACTTGGCGGCGGACCTCAACGGGGAGATCGACATCGACCTGTTCGGTCGGATCGATCAGACGAAGGGCAAGCGAATCAACCGGATCCGCAACACCTTCGACATCGTCCCCGACGTCCCGGTCAGCTCCTTCGAGCTGACGCTCGACGGTGGCTCTGACGGCCTGCTGGTCAATAGCCGCAACATCTGCGCGGCCAAGCTCAGCCAGAAGGTCTCGATCGACCTGCGCGCTCACAACGAGATGAGGCTCTCGGAGAGTCCCCTGATCGGCTCAGCCTGTGAGCAGATGAACAAGAAGAAGGCCAAGAAGCTGAAGCGGAAGGCGAAGAAGCTCCTTCGCAAGGCGAAGCGCACAGACAGCAAGCGCAAGGCAAAGCAGCTCCGCAAGCAGGCCAGGAAGCTGAAGAAGCAGGCACGGAAGCTGGGGCGCTGAGATGAGCGCCCCCGCGAAGCTCTCCGGGGGACGAGCAACCAAGACGACTAAGCCAGGGACCGGCCCGATGTCGGCCACTAAGCCCGCCCCCGATCGCTCACCCCGCGAGCGGTCGGTGGGCGGTTACGGGAAGAGGGGAGGGGGAGGTCTCCCCAAACCCCCTCAGGGCAACTCGGGCTTCAAGGACCCGCGCGGTCCTTACCGTCCGCCACGCCGCGAGGGCACCGCCCCTCGCTACAGCAACCAGAACTCAAAGCAGCAGATGCTCAGCGCGGCGATTCAGGTCGCGAGCGAGCGTGGTTATGAGGCGATGCGGATCTCAGAGATCACCGACCCGATCGGGGTTACTCGCCAGGCCTTCTACGCCCATTTCCGCGACAAAAGGCATTGCCTGGCCGAGGCGATCGACCCCAAGCTTGGCGCGATCGAGCGGATGGCAGCCTCGCTGAGCGAGAGCGATCCTGACGCAGCCACTCGAATGGCTCACGCCCTCGACGATCTGATCGCCGAGCGCTTCGGGTCCCCCGAGGGAACCAGGGGCCGGCTCGTAGGCGCGATGATCGAGCTGCTACGCAAGGACGGCACTTTTCACAAGATCAGGATCGGGGCCCTGACCAAGACCGCCCACGTCCCCCCGGGCGACTTCTACCGGCAGTTCAGCGGCAAGCAGGAGTGCTTCGCCGTCGCCTACGAGCAGCTGCTGGGCGAGCTGCTCTCCGAGGTCTCAGGTGGGGATCTCCCCGACTTGCTCGACTCCCTCGCCGAGGCCCTGATCGCCGACGACGATCGCCGACGCATCCTGATTACCGAGATGGCTCACCTGCCTGATCGGGCTCCGCCCGATATTCAAGGGGCGAGGAAGAGCGCCATGAGGGTCGCCATCGCCAAGCTGCTCTCTGAATGCGACGGCACGATCGCCGACGAGGCGAGCATCGCCTTCGCGGCCGGCTCGATCGTCGAGGTGATCCGCTCGGCCGTGCTCGGCGATCGAATTGAGAGCCTGCCCTCCGAGCTGGCGCATGCAGCAGCAGTGAGCTCCCAAGGTCACGCTGAGCTCGCCGCCGCTGCCTGAGCAATCACTCCAGTCGAGGTGAAACTTCACCAGCACGAGGACTTCGCCACGCTGATCAGCGTGGCGGCAAGCGAGGAGAACCTGCCCGAGGCGCTCGTCGAAGGCGACTACTGGACGACCGAGATCCTGGGGGCGATCTCCCAGAGCGCAGGAGAGCGAGCAGTCCTCGAAGGCGCCACGAGCCTGGCCGGCTTCTCGGGCCTTCCCCATCGCCCCTGCGGGGCGATAGGGCTGCTCCTAGAGGCGGAGCTGAGGCCGGCGCTCTCAGGCCCAAGGACGGTGAGTCGCGCCCTCAGAGGGCTTCACCGGGAGCTCGGCTACCTCGACGGGCTTGAGCGGATCGACGACTTCTCGCAGAGCATCGACAGCCTCGCCCGTAGTGACGTCTTCCGCTACCAGCCGATCGACGAGTTCCCCGCCACGGTGCTCCTGCGGACCGAGGTCCAAAGCGAGGTACATCCCACCGACGAAGGCCGGATCTCCTGCTACGTCGGGCGAAGGCTGCGCTACCGCGACGTCGACGAGATGGGCATCGAGGGCGTGGAGCCGTTCACGATGAGGGTGGCCCCCTGAACAGAAGGTCAACAAGAAGGGCGTCAACCAAATCCGCAACACCTCGACGTGGTGCCTGATATCCCGGTCTCGGACCTTGAGTTGACGCTCGACGGCGGATCGGACGGCCTGCTCGTCAACGGTCTCAGCGCCCCAGCTTCCGGGCCTGCTGCTTGAGCTCCTCGCCTGCTTGCGGAGCTGCTTTGGCCTTGTGCTTGAGAGTCCGGCCGGAGGCGGTCCTACGCTCCCGCACCATGGCGCCTGAGGGGGAACTTCGTCCGCTCGCTGTTCTTCGGACCGTTGCGGGTACCGCGGTCTTGCTTCTGGGCGCCGCGTACCTGTTTGGCGCGCTTACGAAGGCGACTCAGATCCTGGGGGCGGGGCAGGTCGTCACAGACACCCTTCCACTCGTTCCCCTCGAACAGCTGCTTGTCCTGGGGATCATCCAGAGCATTCCCGTGGTCGTGGTCACTGTGCTTTTGCTCTTCGCGGTTCTCATCTGGAACGAGTATGCGGAGAGGAGGGCGGCGCGTCCGTTTCAGATGAGCTTGAGCGAGATTAAGAAGCCTCGGCCGAGACGGACAAGCGATCGCGTGCGTTGGGCTCTCATCCTCTTCTCCGCCGCAGGTACGGTCGGATGGGCGTATTACTGCCTTGCGAGCCCTCCGACGGCATTCTTGGTCACCGGCCTCGCGCTGCTAATCGCATGGTGGAGAAAGCCACCTGAGATCCCAGTTTGGAGATGGATTGTGGTCGTGGTTACGACGTGGCTCGTCGCAACGCTGGCCCTTTCGTATCTGGACCCGGCTTCGATGCCCCGGGCGAACCTCCAGCTCCGAGATGGGAAGGCCATTGAAGGTGATCTCCTGGTGGCCACGAGCGCCACGTATGTCGTGGGAACGGGCGACCGGAAGTTCATGTCCGTCCCGGTGGGGGAGATACGGGATGTGGATCTGGAGTCCCCTGAGGACAACAGTTCGACTACCTCGGAGATTCTTTTCGGAGTCAAGCTTCCGTAGCGTGGGACGCGACCGACTTCTCTGAGCTCCTCGTCTACCCCGATAAGTGCGTTCCCACTGGGTCCCAGCGGGGGCCTCGAGTTAGGACCAACTCCTGCGAGCTTGTGCAGACTGGCGGCCTTGTCGGTGGCACCAGGCTGATTCCTGCGCAGGAGACGGGCGAGCTTGGCGCCCGAGCGGGTGGCGCCCCCCAGCTACGAGCTCCAGCCCACGGAGACCCGGTTGCACCACCTTCGTAGTCATCTACGAGTCGGTCAACGCCGACTTCTCCGCCCCGGGATGGCGGGAGGATGGAGCGTGCCCAGGGCCGCAGGGAAGGGCAGGCCTTCGCTCGGGAGCGGCGCGCCGGATCAGGGGAGAGGCGAGGCGTGGTCCATATCTGCCAGGCACCGTCTCATCGGGGATCAGAGCGATGAGCTGCGGCGCGAGAACGAACTGCTCGTCCAACTCGCTCGCTTGCGCCCGCAGGCTTCCAGCCCTAGCTACTCTGGCTGCTCCCATGCGCTCTGCTGCCATGCTTCGAACCACCGCCTGCGGGTCGTCTAGGCTTGCCGCAGCCCGACCAGGGGAACGATGGCTACTTCCGAGATGATTCAAGAGCTTATCCGTGCCCATGTGCTGGGGGACACGGAGCGCTTCCGAACGGTCGCGCAACAAGTCGCTGCCCGAGAAGCCCGGGCAGGCCATCGCCTTGCGGCCGGAAAGATCCGCGATCTATTAAACGACGTCCCCGCCGAGCGTCCGGCTACCAAGCCAACGCCCATCATGCGTCCGGGCAGGGAGCTCCAGGGTGTTTTGGATGTTCGGTATCCGGAAGCGACTGTGCGAGACATTGTTCTTGAGGGTCGCACTGCGGCAGCTATCGAGCGAGTCCTGGCTGAGCAACGAGCGGATTCGGAGCTGCTGGCGTGGGGCCTAACGCCGCGCCGGCGACTTCTCTTCTTTGGTCCACCTGGCTGCGGTAAGACGCTTTGCGCGGCTGTACTTGCCGGTGAACTTTCGCTGCCGCTCTTCCGCGTTAGAGTCGAGACTCTTTTTTCTCGATACATGGGGGAAACAGCAGCCCTTCTGGCTGAGATCTTCGAGCAGGCAGGCCAAAAGCGAGGGGTCTACCTATTCGATGAGTTCGATTCGATCGGGAAACATCGTGCTGATGAGAATGATGTGGGAGAAGCTCGCCGAATCGTCAGCACCTTCTTGCAGCTATTGGATGCAGATGACGGAAGCTCGCTACTAATTGCAGCGACAAACGAGCGATCAGTTCTTGATCGCGCACTGTTCCGCCGCTTCGACGACGTGGTTGAATTCTCGCTTCCGTCAGAGTCCGCGCTTCAGGGACTGCTGAAGATGCGACTATCGACTTATCGATGGTCGGCAGCGAAGGTCAAGACTGCCGCGAAACACGCTCGAGGCCTTTCGTATGCGGATGTTACGGACGCCGTCGCCAACGCAGCTAAGGCGATGGTACTCAGTGGGAGCAAGACACTACGCGAGGACGATGTCGTCGCGGCACTAGAGGAGATGTCACTAAGGCGCGATCCCCCAGATTAGTGCCTGAGCATCTTTCGCATCTACCGCTTCCGAAACCAAAGACGGAAGCACATAGGGTCATCTCGGGGCCTCGCGATCAACCCGCGCTTCCGGAGCGGGATCCTCGGCAGCATGCCGCAGGTCTGATAGATCGGCTGGAGTTCACGGAGGAGCGACTGTCTGAACTATCTAAAGTCGCTCGTC
Source organism: uncultured Conexibacter sp. (assembly GCA_964641695.1). Taxonomy (GTDB): domain Bacteria; phylum Actinomycetota; class Thermoleophilia; order Solirubrobacterales; family 70-9; genus RHKX01. Next base: position 3,234 of record CAZXKG010000031.1, on the reverse strand, counting down.
CGGCTGCAAGCGAAGGCTTTCTCGTAACCGCAACATTTACGGACGCCTCATCGGCAAACATCGATGGCCTCGCGGACAAGCGCGCTGGTATCGCCGTCGTAGACAGCTTCGCCAACAAGGTGTTGGTACATACGCCGACTGACCGCCTTCGTCCTCTGCACAGCAAGCTCCGGCAGTATGCAGACCCAGCAAAGGTGAGCAAGAAAACTGGCTTGCCACGCAACGCCAAGTTGGTATCTCCTCTCGTGGATATTGAGCCGGCAACACTTGTTGATCTAAGTGATGGTTGGTTACGTCCTGACGCACTTTCCCCCAAAGAACTGGTCTGGGTCGAGATGTGGGCCGAGGGTGGTCATCTAGGAGGTCCGGAACAGCACAATCGCGTCCGTTTGGCAATCGCAGAGTTTATGGGGACACATGGACTAGACATTGATAACCTTGCCTCCTATGCGGCGACCGAGCATGATATTTATCTCCTTGAGCTCACCGGTGCGGCGCTAATGGACGTACCTGTCCATCTCCCAGATGTTCATCACTTAAGCCCGCCTCCGAAGCCCATCGTTCCGGCTTTGCTCGACCATCAGGCGGAGATGGATGTTCCTATACCCCCGAACCCGCCCGAAGACGCGAGCGTTGTTGCCATACTTGACACTGGCGTTGCTGAAACCCATCCGCTGCTGGCCAACTCGATGCTGGCTCCCCCAAGCACGGTTATTCCCGGGGAAACATCAGGGGCGGATACACATGGACATGGCACCAGGATGGCCGGTGTCGCTGCTTTCTCTGACCTCGCCCATGACCTAAATGCCGGCCAGACACCAGCTCCTCGAGTGTGGATGCAGGGCATACGACTAACCACTGGCCAAGATCGACCTAAACCAGAATTCATGCTCGAACGTACGGAAGATGCGGTACATGAGGCGGAGCGGGTGGATGTTCCGCGCCGCATCTTTAGCTTGTCACTGGGCGCACCAACCGCTCAGCCTGGCGGTTCCACTCCGTGGAGTGTGACAGTTGATAGGTTGGCCTACAACGAGGGCTCCGGAAGGCTTATTTGTGTTGCTGCAGGCAATGAACCGATATCAGGCACGCCTAATCCTACGCTATACCCAAATGCAAACTTGAGCGCCGGTCTTACCTCTCCTGGCGAAGCGGTTAACGCTATTACTGTTGGCGCGATTACGGAGCTTGATCAAACCAGCGACCCAAATCGACGTAGTCTGGCCGCAAGCGGCGAGCTTTCGCCGTGGTCCCGATGCGATGTCGGAGGACTACGGCCTGTTAAGCCCGACGTGGTCACCGAGGGTGGAAACGTAAGTACGGATGGTGTGGGTACGCTTGATGATGCGAGCCTGCAGTTGCTAACGACCGCAAAGGGCCATACAGTTGGTCCGTGGCTAGCAACTACAAGCCGGACCAGTGCAGCCACCGCGAGAATCGCCGGTCTGTTGGGTGAGATATGGAGTGCTAACGAAGGTCACAGTGCTCAGACAGTCCGTGCGCTGCTGATTCATTCGGCGCGATGGTCGGAGGCAATGAAGGCGCAACTGCCTGATTCACGGGATCGAATGCGTGCTTTTGGCTATGGTTGGCCTCTTCTCGATTCGGCAGCGTGGTCGGAGCGGACTCGGCCGACGCTTATAGCGGAAGCACGGCTCGATCCAGAGGCAAACCAAGGTCCGGGGCGGGAGATGCATTTTTATGAGCTGCCTATGCCAGATGACGAACTCAGTCAACTTGAGGATCATCAAGTGGAACTGTCAGTAACACTATCTTACTTTGTTGAACCTAACGAGAAGCGTACTCGTCGCTATCAATCGGCAGGACTTCGTTGGGATCTTCAAAGATTTGAGACTCGGGACGAGTTTCGAAAAAGGATTAACCGTCTAGAGCGCGAGCAGGATCCTGATTATGAGAACAGAACCGAGCGGTTCCCCTGGGAGCTTGGTCCACAGGCAAGGGAGCGCGGCACGGTACAGTCAGACCGGATGCGTCTTGCCGCGTCCGAACTTCTTGGCGGACGTGCGCTTGCGGTATGGCCGGTGGCCGGATGGTGGCGTGATCGTAACCTTTCAGACACCCCGCCGATTAGCTACTCACTAGTCGTGACTATTGATGCTGGCGACGCAGATGTTGATCTCTACACGTCGATCGACAATCTGATCAGTGTTCAAACGTGACGGGTTTCGGCCGCAGATCGCTGGTGCCGGCACGAAAATACGCTTACGGATGCCAGGATCGAAATACATTCGATCACGGTTGCTGGTAACGGGCGGGCTGGCTACGCGCCCGCTGGCTCAGCTGCCCCTGCCCGCTCAAACACCAGCTGCCCGCCAGCAGCCTCCACCCGCACCACGTCCCCCTCGCCGAACTCGCCCTCGAGCAGCTTCAGCGCCAGGCGGTCCACGAGCTGGCTCTGGATCACCCGCTTGAGCGGACGGGCTCCGTAGGTTGGGTCGTAGCCCAGGTTGCCTAGGAGGGTTCTTGCCTCGTCGGTCAGTTTGATTTCGAGACCCTTCTCGTGGACTCGTTCGGTCAGCATCGCTACCTGGACGTCGACGATCTGGGTGATGTCCTCGCGACTCAGACGGTGGAAGATCACCGTCTCGTCGATCCGGTTCAGAAACTCGGGCTTGAAGGTCGCGGTCAGGACCTCCTGGATGCGCTCGCGGATGTTCTCGTCGATGCGCTCGGCGGCGATCTCCTGTGAGCCGACGTTCGAGGTCATGATCAGGACGGTGTTGGTGAAGTCGACCGTGCGGCCCTTGCCGTCGGTCAGCCGGCCGTCGTCCATGATCTGCAGCAGCACGTTGAAGACGTCGGGGTGGGCCTTCTCGATCTCGTCGAGCAGGACGACCGCGTAGGGGCGGCGTCGCACGGCCTCGGTGAGCTGCCCGCCCTCGTCGTAGCCGACGTATCCGGGGGGCGCGCCGATCAGGCGGCTGACCGTGTGCTTCTCCATGTACTCGGACATGTCGATGCGGACGATCGCGCCCTCGGAGTCGAACATGAACTCGGCCAGCGCTCGGGCCAGCTCGGTCTTGCCGACGCCGGTCGGGCCGAGGAAGAGGAAGCTGCCGATCGGGCGGTTGGGGTCGGAGAGGCCAGCGCGAGAACGGCGTAGTGCGTTCGCGACCGCGACCACGGCCTCGTCCTGGCCGATCACCCGCTCGTGCAGGCGCTCCTCCATGTGGATCAGCTTCTCGACCTCGCCCTCCATCAGCCGGCTGACCG
>CAZXKG010000030.1:20893-24765 GCA_964641695.1 uncultured Conexibacter sp. | reverse complement strand
CCCGGCGGGTGGTCGAGTTCCACCGCAACCGGGACCTCTACATGCGCAAGCACCACGGCCCGCTCGCGGCGGCGACGGTGCGGGCGCTGACCGCCTTCTCCTACCTGCCCCGCGCGCTGGCCGCGTCGATCCTCCCCGGCCACGACCCCCGCTGGTACCTGTTGCATGCCCGCCAGGCGTTCCATCCCTCCGGCGAGGGGATCCGCGAGGCAGCCGAGGCCTACAACGCCGCCCTGGGCCACCCTCGTTAGACGATGCGTCGCGCATCCGCGCGCCCGTAAGTCGCCCGGAAACGTCGCCCGCGCGGCCACTCAGACGTCGAGCGCGGCAAAACCCGTCACTGGCGGCGGTTTCGTTCCCCTCGGTGAAGCCCCTGGATCGAGAGGAACGAACCTAGGACACCCCCAGCTCCTTCAACGCCGCCCTCGCCGCGTTGTAGCCGTTCATGCCCTGGATGCCGGCGCCCGGCGGGGTGGCGGCGCTGCAGATGTAGTGGCCCGGGATGCCGGTCGCGTATGGGTTGAGCGTCACCCGAGGGCGGAAGACGAGCTGCCGCGGGGTGTTGGCGCCGGTGATGATGTCGCCGCCCAGGTAGTTGGCGTTGTAGGAGGCGAACTCGGCCGGCGAGCGCGTGGTCTTGGCGACGATCCGCTCGCGCGTTCCCGGGGCGAAGCGCTCGATCTGGTCGAGGATCGCCTCGGTCGCGTCACCCTGCCAGCCGTTCGGGACGTGGGCGTAGCTCCAGATCGGATGCACGTCCCCGGCGGATCGGGTCGGGTCTGCGAGGTACTGCTGGCCGAGCAGGATCACCGGTCGCTCGGGCATCCGCCCGCGCGACACCTCGCGCTCGGCGGCGACGATCTCGTCGAAGCCGCCCATCACGTGGACGGTGCCGGCCCGGCGGCAGGCCTCGTCGATCCAGGGGATCCCGCCCTCGACCGCGAGGTCGAGCTTGAACGCCGCCGGCCCGTGCCGGTAGCGGCGGTAGGCACGCTCCATGCGCCCGGGCAGGCGGTCGCCGCAGATCGCCGCGACGCCCTCGGGGGCGAGGTCGAAGACGACGGTCGCGGCAGGCGGCAGATCGGCCGGTGAGCGGACCGAGACGCCCGTCTCCACCCGTCCCCCCCGCGCCTCCAGCTCCGCCACCAGCGCGTTCGCGATCGACTGCGATCCACCCTTCGCCACCGGCCATCCGTAGGCGTGGGCGGCGCAGATCAGAGCAACGCCGACCGCCGAGCTGAGCGGCGCCGTCAGGGGCGCGATCGCGTGCGCGGCGACGCCGCCGAACAGCGCCTTCGCCCGCTTGCCCTTCCAGGCCTTCGCCAGAAGCGACGCCGGCAGGCCAGCCGGCAGGCCGAAGCGCGTCAGCTTCAACGGATGCCGCGGCAGGTGCACGAGCGCCTGGAAGATGTCGTCGCCGAGATCGTCCATCGCCCTCGCGGGCGACTCGAAGAGCCGTCGCCACATCTTCCCGTCCGCGCCAAGCCCGGCCGCGGTCTCCTCGATCGAGCGCACCATCACCCCCGCGTCTCCACCGTCGAGCGGGTGGGCGAGGTCGACCTCCGCGTAGCACCACTCCAGGCCGTGCCGGGCGAGATCCAGGGACCGGAAGAACGGCGAGGCGACCGCCATCGGGTGGACCGCGGAGCAGTGGTCGTGGATCAGCCCGGGAACCTCGAGCTCGCCGCTGCGGGTACCGCCGCCGGTCGTCTCCGCGGCCTCGAGCACGGTGACGTCGAGCCCGGCACCGGCCAGCTCGACGGCGCAGGCAAGCCCGTTCGGGCCGCTGCCGACGACGACCGCGCGACCGTCTCCCTCGCCCGCAGGACTCACGAAGCTCCCACCTGGGCCGGCGGGTCGGGGGAGCCCTCCTCCTCGCCGGCCGCGGCGCCGGGAGCTGCCGCCATCCCGAGTTGAGCGTCGGCAACCTGCCGCCCCGGTCCACCGGTCACCTCGACCGGGAAGTCCCAGCTCAGGTCCAGCCACGGCTGGCGATCGACCATGTCGGCGACGTTCACCCAGCCCTCCTCGACCAGCCCACTCGCAGCGTCGTGGATCCGGTACCGCTGGCGCTGCTTCTGCATCGGCTGCGACTCGAGCATCACCACCCGCAGCTCACCAGGCGCGTAGCCGCAGCGCTCCTGCACCGCTGCGAGGAGCTGTTCGTCGTGAAGGTGCCCGTCGCCGAAGTTCCAGCCACAGGCGACGCCGCAGACGATCTCCCCCTCGCGCACGTCGTAGGCCTCGACGTCGTCGACGGCGCGGCCGACGAGCCCGTTCAGCGCCCGGCCGTGCGAGTGCATCGAGCGGAAGGCGAGGCCCTTGTTGAGGAAGAGCTCGGCCGTCTCCATGTCGTAGATCTTCGCCACCTGGTCGACGACGATCGGAGCAGGCTTCCTGATCCCCTCGTCGAGCTTCCGCTCGGCCTTCGCCGACTTGCTGAACAGCCACTGACTGGTTGCCCAGTTCCCGGCGTAGTAACGCATCGCCGGCAGGAACGAGAACTTCGACGGGAACAGGTTGCCGAGGACCGGGATCGCGACGCAGGCCGCCAGCAGGTAGGCGATCAGCAGCGGATCGTCGAGGGTGGAGAGCGGCACGTCGCCGTAGTGGCCGAAGAGGAAGAGGATCCCGAAGATCATGAACAGGTTCCACTCCAGCGGCACCGCGAGCGGGAAGGTCGAGGTGATGTGGACGTGGAAGATCAGCATCCCGATCACGGCGAAGGTGCCGAGTGGGCCCTTGCTCGTCAGGAACAGCAGCGCCGGGAGCAAGAACTCGATCACCGTGCCCATATGTGCCGCGAGGGCCGCGTGCCGCGAGGGCCGCAGGTCCTCCGGGTGGTCGCGGTAGAGCATCGACTTCATCCGTCGCGAGCGGTTCCACGGCGTGTTGCTGATCATCACCGAGATCACGAACGGGAAGTGGTGGTTGAGCTTCGAGAACGCGGCCCCCCACCAGATGCAGAGGAAGACGAACTGCGCAGCGACGATCATGTTCGACGCACCGAACAGGAAGATGACCAGAAACGGCGTGTAGATCTCCGGGCGGGCAGCGAGGAAGGCGACCTTGTCACGCAGGCCGAGCGCGGCGAGGAACGCAAGCAGGACGACGATCGGCGCCGTGTCGAGGCCGCTCGCCGCGCCTGAGGCATCCGAAGCACCCGCGACCAGCAGGTAGCCGGCGCTCGCCAGCACCCCCGCGTAGAGCAGGACGTCGAGCGGGGTGCGGGTCGAGCCGGCGGTGAGCGGCACCCGGCTCGGCCACGGCGGCAGCCGCACCGTCCCCGGCCGCAGCCAGTAGAGGATCCCGCCGATCGGAGGCGAGAAGCGGAAGGTCAGCGGCATCGAGCCGCAGCCCAACCCGACCACCTCCCACAGAAGCAGCCAGACGACCGCCTTCTGGAAGACGACTGGCTGCGTCCACCAGTCGCCGAGCTCCCAGATCGACCCAACCCCGGGCGTCGTCAACGAGATCAGCCAGAAGCCGAGGAAGGCGAAGACGACGAGCTTGACGACGTAGACGAGGAAGATCGCGCTAGGCGTCCCCATCCCGTTCAACGCCCAGTCCTGCGCGAGCGGTTTGATCCGCGCCAGGTGCGGCTGCTTGCGCCACTCCTCGACGTCCACCGGTGGCGGTGAAGGCGTCAGAAACCCCATATCCGTCGTAACCCTCCCTGTCCGTGGTCCCCGATTGCCGCGACGCCCGAGGTGAGCGCGCGCTCACGCTAGCTCGCGGAGCGGCCGAGACGCAAGCCTGACGGCCCTTCGACATCTGACGAGGTCGGGAGCGTTCAGATCGTGCGACGCAGGAGGCGAAGCGTGTTCTCACACGTGAGCCGACGAGGAGCGCGAGCTGGGCGCTCCCGGCCC
>CAZXKG010000030.1:8455-20793 GCA_964641695.1 uncultured Conexibacter sp. | reverse complement strand
AAGCGTGTTCTCACACGTGAGCCGACGAGGAGCGCGAGCTGGGCGCTCCCGGCCCTTCGACATCTGACGAGGTCGGGAGCGTTCAGATCGTGCGACGCAGGAGGCGAAGCGTGTTCTCACACGTGAGCCGACGAGGAGCGCGAGCTGGGCGCTCCCGGCCCGTCAGAGGTGGTCCTGGTCGCGGGTTTCTGTCTCCAGCGTCGTCCGCGCCCGGGCCTGCTCGTCCGTCTCGCTCGACTGCTCGCTGCGGATCCGCTCCCAGTGCTCGCGCAGAGAGCCCGAGCGGACGATCTCGACCACCCGGCGACGCTCCTCGCGGGAGACGGCACCGCCGAACCAGAGCGCGATGGGATACAGCGCGACGACGAGCGCGCGGGAGAGGAGGCCGGCCGCGCCCTCGGTCGGCAGCAGCAGCTCGCCCCCGGCGATCGCGATCGCCCCGGCCACCGTGATCACGGCCAGCCTCCCCCACTGCCAGGGGATCGGGAAGAGGCGCTCGGTGACGATCCACATCAGCACGACGATCACCAGGTAGGAAGCGATCAGCGCGACCGCCGCGCCCTCGATCCCCCAGAGCGAGACGAGCACGACGTTGAGGACGACGTTGACGATCGTGCCGGCGATCGTCACCGGGAAGTTGAACTCGGTCCGGCCGGTCCGGCCGAGGACGACGACCTGCGCCAGGTAGACGCCGTAGAGAGCGGCGGCGAGCGCGAGGGGACCGATCACCACGTAGGAGTCGAAGAACTCGGCGTCGGCGAGCAGGCGGACGATCCAGCGCGCCTCCAACCACATCCCGACCACGATCACGCCGCAGAGGGCGGTGAACGCGGTGAGCACGACCGCGTAGGTCCGCCTCGCCTCCTCGTCGTCGCGGATCGAGTAGGCCAGCGGCGGCCAGGCGAGCTGGAAGCCGCGGACGATCACCTGGATCGCCTGGCTGAACTTGAAGGCGAGCGCGTAGAGGCCGAGCTCGGCGGTGCCGATCTGGCGGGCGATGATGATCCGGTCGATGAAGGCGAGCGCGTAGATCGAGAGCTCGGCCGGCATCGTCGGCACGCCGAAGCGGAGCATCCGCCGCAGCAGGGGCACGTCGGGCCGCAGGCTGAGCCGGTCGCGCTCGTCGAAGATCCTCCAGAGCAGGAACGGCACGCCCGCCAGGTAGCTGCCGAGCAGCAGGCCGCCGGCGCCGCCGTCGAGCGGGACGACCAGCACGACGGTCAGCGGGATCGCCAGCACGACGTTGCCGAAGGTGAAGGCGAAGTACTCCTTGGCGCGCTCGTCGAGCCGGAAGATCGTGACCAGGTACTCGTAGAGGGTGAGCACCCAGAGGCCCATGACCGCGATCTGGACCAGCTCGGCCGCGCCGTCGGACTCCAGCCCGATCAGGTCGGCGATCGGAGCGGCCAGCGGCATCGCGATCGCGGCGCCGACGGTCGCCAGCCAGAAGAGGGCGGCGAAGCCGGTGCGGATCACCTCGTTGCCGCGAACGTCCTGCAGGTAGTAGAAGCGCAGCAGCGCCTCGATCAACCCGAAGCGGACGACGATGCTGGCCGCCACCACCGAGGAGAACAGCAGCTCCGCCTGGCCGTAGTCGGAGGGGCTCAGGTAGGCGGTGTAGAGCGGCAGCAGCGCGACCGCGACGACCTTCGAGAGGACGCTCGCCGCGGTGTAGGCGAAGCCCGTCGTCAGCAGCCTGCGCAGATGCTCCAGCATCGGCTAGCCGCTTCCCGCGGCGTCCGGTGCCGGCTCCTGCCCCGCCCCGCGCGAGGCAGCCTTCGCCGACCCCGCGGCGGCGGGCCCGAGGGCGCCGACCGCGACTGCCAGGATCGCCCAGGTGAGCGGATCGGTGAGGAAGGCCGCGTATCCCATGCTGTGGACGATCATCGTCAGGTAGGCGGCGCCGAGGACCGCGGCGAGCGGCGGGCCCACCGCCGGTGCCGTCAGCCTGGGACGGGTCGCGAGGATCAGCCCACCCGCCGTCACGGCCAGCAGGGCCAGGTAGGCGATCAGGCCGATCGCGCCCTGCTCGGCGAGGACGGTCACCGGCTCGGTGTGGCTCTCTACCGCGAAGCCCACCCCCTCGTAGAAGCGCGAGCCGAACTCCGCGGCGAATCCGCCTGAGCCGACCCCGGCCAGGGGATGATCGGCGGCGATCTCGAGCCCGCCGTCGATCAAGCCGCTGCGGCCGGAGTCGACGTCCTCGCTCAGCCCACCGCTCGAGATCAAGGCGATCGACGCGGCCAGGGCGAGCAGGACCGCCGCCCCGCCGGCGATGCCCTGGGCGATCCCGCAGCGCGCGGCGAGCAGGACGAGCAGGCCGGCCAGGAGGGCGATCATGCTCGACTGCGAGAAGGTGCCGACGAGGACGAGCAGCAGGACCACGAAGAGGGCGGCGGCGAGACGCCGCTCGAGCGCATGGCGGGAGTGAGCGACGATGCCCGCGAGCACCACCATCGTCACCGCCAGGTAGCGCCCGAGGATGTTCGGATCCCAGAGCAGGGAGTTGACCCGGAAGTACTGGTGCGCCTCGTTGCCCTCGATCACCTTGTCGTTCCAGAAGAGCTCGCCGCTCAGGTACTGGCCCGCGGCGACGAGCGCGAAGACCCCGCCCTCGATCGCGAGCACGAGAACGACCCGTCGCAGGGCCGGCCGGTCCCACTCGGCCCCGGCGAGCATGAAGTAGAGAGCGGCGAACGGGGCGAGGAAGAAGGCGACGTTCTGCGCCGCGGCCGAGGGGTCGTCGGCGTAGGCGGATTGGATCGCATAAAGCAGCAGACAGCCCGCGAGCGCGATCCCGACGAACCTCAGCGCGCGGGGCGGCGGCGGCTCGCGTGTCGGCTTCTCCCTCAGCACCGCGAGCAGGGTCGCGAGGATCCCGACCGCGATCACGGCGTAGAGCGGAAGCAGCAGGTTGGAGGAGCCGCTGCCGAGATCGACCGGGATCCGGAACGGCAGCGCCGCGATCAGCAGCGGTGGCAGCAGGAAGAGCCGATCGCGAAGCAGGGCGGCGAAGGCGAGAAGCGCGACGATGGACGCCAGCGCTCCGGCAACGAGGAGCTCGGGATGGGCGGCGAGGGCGTCGAGCTTCTCGGAGTGCCAGTTGTCGGCGAGGACGAGGACGGGCGCCAGCAGCAACGACGCGCACAGCAACCCGGCGCGCAGGCGCCGCTCGAGGGGCAGCAGCCCGAGCGCCGCGCTCGCCGCGCAGGCGAGCGTTCCGACCCACAGCAGCGGATCGGCCATCAGGGGACGACCTCAATCCGACCGGGAGGCTGGATCGTCCGGTCGGCTTCGCCGAGAGAGACCCGGATCGCGTAGGGGCCCGGCGCCACCGACTCGCCGGCCTCGTTGCGCCCGTCCCACTCGAAGGAGTGCGGCCCGGCGTCCAGGTCGGCGCCTTCCACCAGCTCCGCGACCATCGCGCCGCCACTGCCCCCGCGACCGTCGACGATTTCCACGCTGACGTCGTCATCGGCGCGGGCGAGCGTGAGCTCGATCCGGGCCGGCTCCTCCCGCGCGCTCGCCAGCGAGACCTCCGGGGTGAGGGCCACCGTGTTGACGAAGTCGTCCTCGGAGCGCGCCGCGCGGGTGAGCGCGAACGCGGCCACCGCGAGGGCGAGCAGCAGGCAGAACAAGGCCAGGCTGCCGCTCGCCGCACCCGAGCCCTCTGACCCGCGCGCGCTCAAGACGGCGACCTCAGCCCGGACCTTCCTGGGCCCTGGCTGCGTCCTCCCCCGCGATCACGAGGACGGAGGCGCCGTCCGCGTTCGCTTCGTCGGTGCGGTTGAACTTGCCGATCCTCGTCGCTCCGAACTGATTGGCGACGATGCGGGCCTGACGGCGAGCACCCGGCGCGTACTTGACCACCGACTTGTTGATCGGCTCGGAGAGGGCGGTGGTGCCCTGCACGGCGAAATCGTCGGCCGCGAGGCTGTCGGCTATCTGCGCGGCGAGGCCGGAGGAGGAGGACGCGTTGAGGATGACGACCTCGATCTCAGAGGGCGCGATCCCGCGCCCGTCGCCCTCGTTCTCCCCCGGCCGCAGCAGCGAGCCGACCCCCAGGACGATCGCGGCGGCGATCAGCAGGGCGACGATCGAGATCACCAGCGGATGCCGGGGCCCACGCTCCAGGGCGCGCCGCCAGAGCGGCATCCGCTTCAGAGCGGCCGCGTGCTCGGCCGTGCCGACACGGGCCAGCGCGGGGCGCTCGGAGGTGACCCGCTCCGCGGCGGCACTCGTCCCGGACGGGGTCAGACCGGCGGCGGCGAGCTGCTCGGCGGTGATCGCGGCGAACTCCCGGGTGCCGGCGTCCGGCTCCCGCTCCATCCACCGGACCAGCCGCTTCACCTCGCGGCGCTGGGTGATGTAGATCGGCAGCAGCAGGAGCATCCCGAGCGTCGCCAGCGTGGCGGCGACCCCGCCGAGGGGTATGAACAGGTCGCGCCCCAGCAGGGACTCGGCTGCTATCGGGAGCACCAGATCGGGCATCCCGCGCCTACTCGCTCAGGGTCTGGTCGTCGAGCCCGATCACGAGGGCGACCTCGGCGTCGCCGGCCACCGTCTGGATGTCGGGGGTCATCAGCTCCGTCTCGAGCGGACCGAGCGTCGGCTCCAGCGCGGCAGCGAGATCCCGTGCCTCACGCTTGGAGCCGTCCTTGAACATCACCACGCTGGTCGGGTAGCTGCCCGCGTCGGTCACCTCGCCGACCTTGAAGCCGTCGAGATCCCGGACGAAGCCGCTCGCCGTCTTCGCGACCCCCGGCACGCCGACACCGCCCTCGATCGGGGCCGTCCCGTTGAGCACCGCGACCTCGATGCTTCGCTGCTTCTCGACTCCGCCGCCCCCGCCCTGACCGCGCTGCGGCGAGCCGCCGGTCGTCGCCTCGTCGGATCCGAGCAGGCCGAAGCCGCTGGTCAGGATCGCCGCGGCGACGAGCAGCGCCAGCAGGCCGGCGAAGAGGATCGCGGGGCTGACGGGGCTGCGGCGATCGAGCTCCTCGTAGCGGAAGGCGAGCTCGCCCCGCAGGTGATCGAGGCGACCGGGCCGCTCGTGCTCGATCCCCTCGGCGGCCGCCACCTCGGCCGCGGTCGAGCTGACCCGCTCGGCGTCGGCGAGGGCGCGCTCAGGCGAGCGGCCCGCCCACTCGCGAAGGCGCCGTAGATGGCGAGCCTGCTGGAACGTCATGAAGACGAGAACCGCCAGGCCCCCGAACGCGACGAAACCGAGGATCGCTCCGATCTCCCTGAGTTGATCCATGTGTCAGCGGCTGATCTTAGCCTCGCCGTCCCCCGCCAAGCCGGCGCAGACCGCGGAGACGATGCGGTCGTTGAGGCCCGGCTCGTAGGGCTCGCCGAGGAGCCCGATCAGGGTCGAGAGGGTGTCCTCCACCTGCCGGGGGTCGAGCTCGGTCCCGCGGACGGCGCGGACGATCCGGGATGCCGCGGTCGGCTCGGCGCGCTCGTCGTCGGCGAGCAGGCGCTCGTGCAGCTGCTCGCCGGGACGCGGGCCCGTGAACTCGATCGCGATGTCCACATCCGGCTCGTAGCCGGCGAGGCTGATCATGTTGCGGGCCAGCTCGACGATCTTCACCGGCTCGCCCATCTCGAGGACGAACACATCTCCGGCCCCGCCGAGGTCGGCGGCGCGGATCACGAGCTGCACGGCCTCGGGGATCGTCATGAAGTAGCGGGTCATCTCCGGATCGGTGACCGTGACCGGCCCGCCTCGCTCGATCTGGCTGCGGAAGATCGGGACGACGCTGCCCGAGGAGCCGAGCACGTTGCCGAAGCGGACGCTGACGAAGCGCGTCTTCGGGTGCCGCGCCGCCGCCGCTCGCACCACCGACTCGGCCATCGCCTTCGAGGCGCCCATCACCGTCCGCGGGTCCACCGCCTTGTCGGTCGAGATCAGGACGAAGCGCTCGGCACCCGAGACGGCGGCGGTCTCGGCGACCACCCGGGTCGCGATCGAGTTGTTGCGCACCGCCTCATCAGGATACTGCTCCAGCATCGGCAAATGCTTCAAGGCGGCAGCGTGGAAGACGATGTCGGGCTCGACGGTCTTCATCACCTCGAGCATCCGCTCGCCGTCCTTGCAGTCCGCGAGCACCGCCTCGGCGCGGTTGAAGTGACGCTCGGCCGCCAGCTCGCGGTCGATCCGGAAGAGGTTGTCCTCGGCGTGGTCGAGGAGGATCAGGCGGCTCGGACCGACGCGCGCGATCTGACGGCTGAGCTCGGCGCCGATCGAGCCTCCCGCCCCGGTGACGAGGACCGTACGGTCGCGGAGGTAGCCGCCGACCTCGGCGAGCTCGCTCACCACCGGCTCGCGGCCGAGCACGTCCTCGACCTGGACCTCGCGCAGCTGCCGGGTGAGCTGGACGCCGCCGCGGAGCAGCTCGAAGACCGTCGGCAGCGTCCGCACCCTGATCCCGCGCTCGCGGCACTCGGAGACGACACGGCCCCGGAGCGAGCCCGGAGCGGAGGGGATCGCGATCACGACCTCGGCGGGCTTGTAGCGATCGAGGATCGGGCCCAGCTCCTCGGTGCTGCCGAGAACCTTGAGGTCGTGCAGGACCATCCCGCGCTTGCGGTCGTCGTCGTCGACGAAGCCGATCGGGCGGCCGAGCCCGGGGTTCAGCAGGAGCTCGCGAACGACCGCCTGGCCGCCGGAGCCGGCGCCGACCACGAGCACGTCCTCGATCTTGCGGCCATCCGCGTGTCGGGCGCGGCGGGCGCGCCACTCGACGAAGTAGAAGCGGGCGAGCATCCGTGCCGCGATCAGCAGACCGGCGGTGAGGACGAAGTCGTAGATCATCACCGAGCGCGGCATCGGGCTGCCGAACGGCTGCACGATCACGAAGAACGCGATCAGCAGGAACGAGGCGATCCCGGCCGCCCAGACGACCGTCCAGATGTCTCCGGCGTTGAAGTAGCGCCACCACTTGCGATGGAGACCCATCAACTCGAAGATCAGCGCCTTGCCGATGGCGACGAAGACGATCGAGCCGGTGATCATCTCCAGGTAGCGGTTGGGGATGCCGCCGGGCTCGTCGATGAACCGGATCTCGAACGCCAGGAAGAAGGCCAAGGCGACGAGCGCTGCGTCAGCGAGCAGCTGAAGGATGCGATGCCTGAGCACCGGCGATCGCAGGCGGTTCATCCCCGAGAGGGTAGAGTCTCCGCGGCGTGCGAGGTGGAGCTGAGCTTGGGCCCTGCAAGGCCGCGGTACTGGGCATCGTGCAAGGGCCGACCGAGTTGCTTCCGGTCTCCAGCTCGGCGCACCTGCGCATCGTCCCCTGGCTTCTCGGCTGGGATCTGGAGCTCGTCGACCCCGAGGATCGCAAGGCCTTCGAGGTCGCCGTCCACGCCGGCGGGGCCGCGGCGCTGCTGATCGGTCAGCGACGGCTGATCGCCGAGGAGGTCCGGCGGCTCGACGGCCGCCGGGTCGCCGTGATCGGTCTCTCGTTCCTGCCCGCCGTCGTCGTCGGCCTCAGCCTCGAACGCTGGATCGACGAGCGACTCGGAGGACCGCGGTCGACCGCGGTCGGGTTGATCGCGGGCTCCGTGGCGATGGCCCTCGCCGATCGCTCACCGCAAGCGCGCGACGCGAACGAGGCGACGGCGCTCGACGGGCTCTGCATCGGACTCGCGCAGGCGGCGGCGCTCGCTCCCGGGGTCTCCCGCAACGGCTCGACCCTGGCCGCGGCTCGCGCTCGCGGGTTCCGGCGTCCGCAGGCGAACCTCCTCTCCCGCACGGTGGCGCTGCCGGTGATCACGGCGGCGGCGATCCGCAAGGGAACGAAGCTGCGCGATCGCCGTCCCAGCGGACGCGGCAGGACGGCGCTGGCCGCCGGAGTCGGCGCGGCGTTCGTCTCCACCCTCGCCTCGCAGGGCCTGATCAGGCTGATCGAGCGCGACAGCTCACCGCTGCCCTACGTCGCCTACCGCCTCGCTCTGGCCGGGCTGCTGCTGGCCCGCGGCGGCTCTCAGAACGCGGCGGGCGATGACGGCTCCGCCGCATCTAGTTGAATCCGACCCGGTGAGCCAGGATGCCTACAGCCAAGCGGGAGTCAGCCAGCGCGAGGCAGACTCCGCGGTCAGCGCGCTCGTCGCCCACCTCTCGCGGATCGACACCGGCAAGCCGTCGCGGGTCGTGCCGCTACCCAACCACTACGCGAGCGTGCTGCGGATCGACGAGCGCACCGGGATCGCCTTCGGCACCGACGGGGTCGGGACGAAGATGGTCGTCGCCGAGCAACTCGGGCGCTTCGAGACGATCGGCATCGACTGCATCGCGATGAACGTCAACGACCTGATCTGCGTCGGCGCCGAGCCGATCGCGCTACTCGACTTCATCCTCTGTCGCAGCGCCGACCCCGAGGTCTGCGGGGCGATCGGCGAGGGGTTGCGCCGCGGGGCCGAGCTGGCGGGGATCGAGATCCCCGGTGGTGAGATCGCCCAGGTCGGGGACGTCGTCAACGGTCTGGAGCTGGCGGGGAGCGCGATCGGCCTCGTCCCGCTCGACGGCGTCGTCGACGGCAGCGCGATCCGGCCCGGGGACGCGATCGTCGGTGTCCCCTCCTCCGGGCTGCACTCCAACGGCTACACGCTGGCGCGGCGCGTCCTCGCGGGACTGCCGCTGGATGGGGATCCCGAGGGCAGGCTCGGCCGCCCGCTCGGCGACGTCCTGCTGGAGCCGACGGAGATCTACGTCCGCGCGGTCGCCGACCTGCTCGCCTCCGACGTCGACGTCCGCGGCCTCGCCCACATCACCGGCGACGGGCTCAACAACCTGCTGCGGCTCGGCGGCGGAGTCGGCTACCGGATCGACGAGCCGCTGCCCGCCCAGCCGATCTTCGCCCTGATCGCCGAGCGTGGCGGGATCAGCGATCAGGAGATGCACGAGGTCTTCAACATGGGCTGCGGCTTCTGCGCGATCGTCCCGGGGGCCGACCTGGCGGCCACGATCGAGATCCTCGCGCACCATCACCCCGGCAGCCGGAGGGTGGGATCGGTCACGGACCGCGAGGGCGTCGTCGAGCGCAGAACGAACGTCTCGGAGTAGGCGGGTCCGAGTGGTACGTCCACCCATATGAGGTATTGACCTACGCGCTCGGCTGCACCTATGCTGTCACGCTGTGAACGGGGATCGGGTTGATCAGCGGCGAGGCGGATGGTCTCGCCTCCGCGGGGCGCTGACGTTCGCGAACGTGATCTCCGTCATCGCTTTGTTCATCGCCCTCGGCGCCGGCGCTTACGCCGCCGGATTGCCGAAGAACAGCGTTGGGACGAAGCAACTCAAGAAGAACGCGGTGAAAACGTCCAAGATCGCGAACGGCGCGGTGAAAGCACCCAAGATCGCGAACGGCGCGGTGAAAACGCCCAAGATCGCGTCCAGGGCTGTGGGAAGCGCCCAGCTCACCGACGGAGCAGTAGGGAGCGGGCAGCTCGCCAACCGGTCCGTGAGCGCCGAGAAGCTGGTGTCGGGCCTCCTCGCACCCTCCTGCCCGGAGGGGATGGGGCTGTTCGGTCGAACGGTCTGCATCGACGTCGCCGTGCGCGGCGCGGCGGCGTGGGGGGACGCGATGTCGGCTTGCGCCGAGGCTGGGCTCCGTCTTCCGAGCGAGGGAGAGATCTGGCTCGCGCGCAGTCTGGTGGTCGAGAGCCAGGCGTGGACCGAGGTCGGGTTCCGCGAGGGCGGCGTCGAGCCGGACGCATCGGTCGCGATAGCCATCCAGTCCCTGGTGGGAGGGGGCCACCGCCTACGCGTGCATGCCGTCGGCGCGGAGCTCCCCTTCTTCTGCGCCGCGCCCCCGGGCGTCGGCTAGCTCGTACCCCACGCGGCGCGTCGTAAGCCGCCTCCGCCTCTCAGGACACGACGTAGGAGTGGCCGGCGGCGGTGAGCCGGTCGATCAGCCTTGGGCCGATCCCGCTCGAGGGGGTGAGGACGCCGGCCGCTTCGGGGAGGTCGGGCTCGTCGAGGGCCAGCGCCAGGGCGCTCTCACCGAGCATCACGGCGGTCGCTTTGTAGCCCGGGTCGCCGGGGGCCTCGATCCGGCAGACGAAGCGCGCTCCCGAGCTCGTCTGCGCGTGCACGTCGATCTTGAAGAAGCCGCGCTCGCGGGCCTTCTCGTCCGGTCCCTCGCCGGGATCAGGCAGAACCCGGTCCAGCAGCTTCCGCGTCGGTGGGATCGAGAGCCCCGCGACCAGTCCCGCGATCCCGGCGGAGATCCCGGCGGCCACGAACGGGCCCGCGGGCAGGCCGCCCGCCAGCATCAGCTCGCGGTAGCGCAGCTCGCGTCCGTAGGCGTAGCCCTGCAACGCGTTCGAGCGCCGCACGACCCGGGTGTTGACGGTGCCCATCACGAACGGCGCCAGCCAGCCGCCCAGCTCAGCGTCGTGCGTCGGCCGCATCGGGTCGCGCTCGTTGCCGAGGTCGGGCTCGGCGGCGCGGTCGGGACTGAGTCCGTAGGGATCGACCATCGCCTTGCGCAGCGATCGGTCGCTCCGTGCGGCATCGACCTGGCCGCGCATCGAGTCGATGGTGCCGCCGCTGACACCGCCGCGCATCTTGCGGACGACGAGCGTCGTCTCGGTCAGGTCGCCGGCGCCGGCGTCGGCCGCATGGCGGTGCAGGGCCAGGACGCCGATGTCGGAGGGAATCGAGTCGAAGCCGCATGTGTGGACGATCCGCGCGCCGTTGACCTTCGCGCGCTCGTGGCACCCGTCGATCGTGCGCCGCATGAACAGCGTCTCGCCGGTCAGGTCCGCGTAGTGGGTCCCGTGCTCGGCGCAGGCCTCGACCAGCGGGAAGCCGTAGCGGTAGTAGGGGCCGACGGTGGTCGCGACGACCCGGGTCGCAGCAGCAAGCGCTCCGAGCGCCTCGCGGTCGGAGCTGTCGGCCACGATCAACGGCCACTCGGACGCCGCGGGCGGGAGCTCCGATCGCGTCCGCTCGAGCTTCTCTCGCGACCGCCCGGCAAGCGCGATCCGAGTCCCGGTCGGCGCGGCGTCGGCGAGGTAGCGGGCGGTCAGGCTGCCGACGAAACCGGTGGCACCGAAGACGACGAGGTCATACTCACGATCGGAGGACATGCGATCAACCTACTACGAGTAGTCAGCGAACCCGTGGAGTGCTGCGTCCAGATGCTTCTTGACCCAGAGCCCGAAGCGTTTTCCCCTGATCCGCTCCGTCCAATCACCCAGCCAACCGTCTACGTTGTCGCAGGTCGTCCTGGGTCTCTGCTCCCGAAGCCTGAAGCGCCCTCACAAGAGCGTGAAGCCGAGCTGGCCGGCGACTTCACGCTGGGTCAGATCGCGTGAGGCGAAGGCCTTCTTCTCCCTGCTCTCCAGCAACGGCGGGATGGCCAGCGAGGCCGTCGCCAGGTGCCATGCGTCCATCGCCCGCAGGCCATGCGACCTGACCAGGCCGAGGGCAACGTCCTCCACCTCCCCCTGGGGCGCCAGAACGGTCGCGATCGCCCCTCCGTCGCCGAGATCCGCATCGAGCATCCTCAGCAGGCCCGTCGAGGAAGTACCGCCGCCCCGACCGCCCCGACCCGCTCGGACCAACGCCCCGGAGACCTCGATCCTGCTCCAGGACCCAGTCACCAAGGCGATCTCGTCGTCCTCGACCAGGCTTCGTACCTCTTCGTGACCAGGCTCGTCGAGGAGGTACGCGCGGACCAACAGGGACGAGTCGACGTAGGCGATCACCGAGGATCGCGCTCGAAGTCGATGGCCTCCTCGGCAAGCGGGCCCAGCCCTCGCGTGGATTCGAGGATCCGCGCCCGCTCGGAGGCGGAGATCCGCTCGGCCTCGAAGGCTCTCAGGATCCCGTTCGCAACGGCGGCCGCACGCAGGCGATCCTGCCGCGAGCCCGTATCGACGTCGACGGCGGCATCGAGGATCTCGCCCGCGACTGCGTTCACGCTCCTCCCCTCGCGCCGCGCTCGCGCGCTGAGGCGGCGATGCAGATCGCCTGGAACGCGGAGTAGAAGCTGCTTCATCCCAGCGATGCTATCAGTCTGCCTTGTTGATATCACCACTCATCGGTCCTTCCGAGACGGGGCAGCGGGATCCTGCCCTCGATCCGTCAATCCCGGAGCGGCGAACCGCGCCCCCCACGCGCCACGTAGACCTCAGTCGGGCTTCGTCATGCGTGGCGGCGCCTGGGCCTCCGCCGGTACCACCCAGACCTCGTGCGCATCCTCCTTGCCGTCGGCGCTCTGGCCGCCGAGAGACGGGCAGCGGGTGGCGGGGAGGATCTGGACGTCGAAGATCTCCTCGACCGCCGACTCGAACTCGAGGGTGGCGATCGTGGTGCCGGTGCGCAG
>CAZXKG010000030.1:0-8355 GCA_964641695.1 uncultured Conexibacter sp. | reverse complement strand
AGCAGCCGGCTTGGGTCAGCAGCTCGGGGAACGAGGCGCTGTAGCGGTAGCGCGCCTCACGCCACCCGCTGCCCTCCATCTACCGCTGCTTCTTCTTCGGCTTCAGCTTCAGCGTGTACTTGTGGACCAGCGAGCTCGGCTCGCCGCCCTCCGGGGCGAAGGTGAGCTTCACCCAGGCCTTGAGCTTGCCGACCTTCGACTTCTTCGCTGACTTCTTCAGCTTGGCGAGCCCCTTCTTCGAGGGCTTGATCGTGATCGCGGCCTTGCCGGCCTCGGCGACCTCGGTCTCCGCGCCCTTGACCAGCTGCTTCTTCTTCGGCGGCGACTCGCCCGCCTTGGTCGTCGGCGAGGCCTTCAGCGTCCCCGGGCCCGGCAGCTTCACCTTCAGCTTCAGGGTGCCCTTCTTGGTGTTGGCCTTGCCGGACTTGGGAGCGACGAACTCGTTCGAGGGCGGCGGATCCACGATCGGGGGGTCGACGATCGGCGTGACGCTCGTCTTCCAGAGCTCGAAGCCGGAGGTGTCGTCTGCAGCGCCGAAGAAGAGCGTCCCGTTGACGTCGGTGAGACTCTCAGGATATCCGCTGTAGCCGCCTGCGTAGATGTCCTTGACCAGGCTGGTGCCCGTCGAAGTGCCGTCTGACTGCCAGAGCTCGCGGCCGTGGGTGCCGTCACGAGCGGTGAAGAAGAGCGTCCCGTTGACGTCGGTGAGCTCGTAGGGCTCGGCGGACCTGGTGCCGGGCCTGATGTCCTTGACCAAGGTCGTACCCGCCTCGGTGCCGTCGGACTTCCAGAGCTCCATGCCGGTCGTCCCGGCATCGGCGGCGAAGTAGAGGGTGCCGCCTACCCCCGTCAACCCCTCGATGGAGTCGTAGTAGTAGGTGCTTCCCGGGTGGATGTCCTTGACCAGAACCGTCCCTGCCTCGGTGCCGTCGGACTTCCAGAGCTCGCGACCATGGGCGTCGTCGTTCGCGGTGAAGAAGAGGGTGCCGTTGACGTTGGTGACGTTGTCGGGGTAGCTGCTGCCGTAGGTACCCGACACGATGTCCTTGACCAGGACGGTGCTCGCCTCGGTGCCGTCGGACTTCCAGAGCTCGCGACCGGCCACTCCGTCGTTCGCGGTGAAGTAGAGGGTGCCGTTGACGTTGGTCAGGAAGTCGGGGTAGCTGCCGAAGTCGGCGGAGGGGCTCGACCTGATGTCCTTGACCGGGACGGTGCCCGCCTCGGTGCCGTCGGACTTCCAGAGCTCGTAGCCATTGGCGCCGTCGTCGGCGGTGAAGTAGAGGGTGCCGTTGACGTTGGTGAGCTCCCGCGGGTCGGAGTCGGAACCCGGGTCGATGTCCTTGACCGGGACGGTGCCCGCCTCGGTGCCGTCGGACTTCCACAGCTCGCGATCGTCCGTGCCGTCGTCGGCGGTGAAGTAGAGGGTGCCGTTGACGTTGGTCAAGTAGTTGGGATAGGAACCGGAGCCGCCCGACCTGATGTCCTTGACCGGGACGGTGCCCGCCGCGGTGCCGTCGGACTTCCAGAGCTCGTAGCCATTGGCGCCGTCGTCGGCTGTGAAGTAGACCGTGCTGCCGACGACGGTGAGGTCGTCGGGATCGCTGTCGTCAGTCCCCGGCTTGATGTCCTTGACCAGGACGGTGCCCACCGCGGTGCCGTCGGACTTCCAGAGCTCCTCACCCGACGCCTCGGTCTCGGCGTTGAAGTAGGCGATGCCGTCGAAGTTGACGATGTCGTTGGGATCGCCGTCGGGCAGGCCGGGGTTGATGTCCTTGATCTGCGTGGCAGTCAGCTCGCCGTCGGCGGCGCTCGCATGGCCCGCGACGATGCATGCGGCAGCCGTCGAGACGACCGCCGAGCGCTTGAGCAGACTTGTACGCCGACGCTTCTCCTTCGCACGTCGTTCCCTCGCGCTCATTGCCCTACCCCTTCCGTGGCTCTGAATCGGTCGCCGCGTCAGCGCGGGACCAGACAATCGCGCGCAAGCATATACACGGCTTCGTCGCGCGCGTGTCGGGATGGACGGATGTTGGAGGCGGGCGCCCCGGCGCGGCAGCCCCGCACGCGCAGATCCCCGCACGCCGCGTTTCGCCGGGCACTCTGGCAGCAGCGCCGAGGGCCAGCATCCAAAATACTCGGGAGTGATGGCGTCCAGCCCAGACCATCGAGACCGCACTGAGACCAGATGGCGATGATCGGTTCCACCATGGCCGGTCGCTACCGGCTGGAATCGAAGCTCGGCAGCGGCGGGATGTCGACTGTCTACCTGGCCGTCGACGAGACGCTGGGCAGGCACGTCGCGGTCAAGCTCCTCCATCAGGAGATCTCCGATCAGCAGGACCAGCTCGAGCGCTTCCGTCGTGAGGCGCGCGCGGTCGCGCAGCTGTCCCATCCCAACCTGGTCGCGGTGATCGACGCGGGCGACGAGGAGGGGCGCCCGTTCATCGTCTTCGAGTACGTCCCCGGGGAGACGCTCAAGCACAAGATCAACTCCGCCGGCAAGCTGGCGCTCGACGAGGCGACCGCCTACGCGATCGAGATCGGGCGGGGTCTGGCGGCTGCTCACGCCGCCCGGCTGGTCCACCGGGACGTGAAACCGCAGAACGTCCTGATCGACGCCGAGGGGCGGGCGAAGATCACCGACTTCGGGATCGCCCGCTCGCTCGAGGCCCACGGCCTGACCGCGACCGGCCGCGTGCTCGGCACCACCGACTACGTCTCGCCCGAGCAGGCGATGGGCAAGCCGGTCGACGCCCGCACCGACGTCTACTCGCTCGGCATCGTCCTCTACGAGATGCTCGCCGGGACGGTCCCGTTCGTGGCCGAGACCCAGGTAGGCGTGGCGATGAAGCACGTCAACGAGCTCGTCCCCTCCGTCCAGCACAGCCGCCCGGAGGCATCCGCGGCGCTCGCGGCGACGGTCGAGCGGGCGACCGCCAAGGACCCGGGCGACCGCTACCCGGACATGAACTCCTTCCTCTACGAGCTCGAGAACGCGCTCGAGGTCGAGGTCGCCCGAGCCGGCGGCGCCGGCGAGGGAGCGACGTCGGTCCTCGACTCGGTGCCGCAGAAGCGGCGGCGGATCTTCACCCGGCGGCGGATCTCCTGGGCGGGCGTGATCGGTCTGCTCGCCGTTGCCGCCGCCGCGATCGCGATCGCGGCGCTGAGCGGCCGCGACGATCGTGAGCCGGAGCCGACGACGTCGGCGACCACATCCGAGACGCCGTTCCCGATCGTCGGCGTCGAGGACTTCGACCCGCTCACATCCGGTGGCGACGACCAGGAGCACCCGGACGAGACCGGGTTCGTGTTCGACGGGGACCCGAAGGGCACCGGCTGGAGCACCGAGGAGTACATCGCCGACTTCGCGGGCGCCGGCAAGGAAGGGGTCGGGCTGATCCTCGACGCCGGCGAGTCGATCACTCCGAGCCAGCTTCAACTACGCACCGACGCCGGTGGCTGGACCTACGAGGTGTTCGGCTCAGACCGCAAGAACCCGCCGAGCGAGCTGCTCGACTGGGGCGGTCCGCTGACCGGCAAGATCACCGCCGACGAGAGCCCGCAGATCGCCGACCTGAACACGAGCACGGCGAACCGCTGGTTCCTGATCTGGATCAGCAGCGTTCCCGACGGGGTCGCCGAGATCTTCGACGCTCGGCTGCTGGGCTGACCGCGATCGCTCCAGGGGCGAGCCCTCAGTACTTGAACGAGCGCTCGCGGCGGTGGCGCTCGATCGCGAGCTGGACGAGGCGATCGCAGAGCTGCGAGTAAGGCAGTCCGCTCGCCTCGAACAACTTCCCGAACACGCTCGTCTCGGTGAAGCCGGGCAGGGTGTTGAGCTCGTTGACGAGCACCTCCCCCGCCTCGGTGACGAAGAAGTCGCAGCGAGCCAGCCCGGAGCAGCCGCAGTGCAGGTAGACCTCGGCGGCGAGCGCGCGCACCTCCGCGATCAGCTCCTCGCCGATCGGCGGCGGGACCACGAGGTTCATCCCCCCCGGCTCGTACTTGGCCTCGTAGTCGTACCAATCGGCTTCCATCACGACCTGGCCGGGAAGGGACGTCTCAGGAACCTCGTTGCCGATCACCGAGCACTCGACCTCGCGACCATCGCAGTGCGCCTCGACGATCACGCGCGGGTCGAAGGAGAGCGCCTCGCGGACGGCATCGTCGAGCCTGGCGGGATCCTCCACCTTGACGATCCCGACGCTCGACCCCAGCCGCGAGGGCTTCACCCAGACGGGGCTGGCGAGCTCGGCCACGCGATCGCGCCACTCCCCGCCCGCCACGTCCGGATCTCCCGCCTGGCAGAAGCCGACCTGGGGCACCCCGCGATCGCGCAGCAGGCGCTTGAACGTGAGCTTGTCGATCGTGATCGCCGCCGCCAGGACACCAGGGCCTACGTAGGGCAGGTCCAGGTACTCGAGGACGCCCTGGACCGTCCCGTCCTCGCCGAAGGGGCCGTGCAGGATCGGGAAGGCGGCATCGGCGCCGAGCAGCCCCGCGGTGGGCTTCAGCGTCAGCTCCTCCCCCCTGCTGACCCAGCGCCCGTCGCGCTCGATCACGACGTCGACGATCTCGTGGCCGGCCTCGCGGAGACCGGCGGCGACCGATGCGCCGGAGCGCAGCGAGACCTCGTGCTCGCTGGAGCGACCCCCGCGGATCACCGCCACCTTCACCGCTGCGCGTTCTCCTCCGGCGTCGTCGTCTCGGTTCGATCCGGCTGATCCGGCTCGACGTACTCGCCGACCGTCAGCGTCACCCGGTCACCGGGGCTGAGGTTGCTCCCCGACGGCGGTGCCTGCTTGAGCACGATCCCGTCCTCGCTGGGATCGTCGGTCTCCTCGGAGATCGTCGAGATCGAGAGGCCGAGGTTGCCGAGGCGGCGCTGCGCGTAGGTCAGCTTCTGGCCGACGAAGTCCTCCAGCTCGATCGTCCCGACCCCGTTCGAGTAGGTGATGCGGACGATGCCGCCTTCCTTCAAGGTCTCGCCGGCGCTCGGGTTCTGCGAGAGGACCGTGTCCTCGGGCTCGTCGGAGTCGGTCGGCGTGGCGTTGACCGTGAAGCCGGCCTGGCGAAGCTGCTGGGTGGCCTCGACCCGGTCGAGGCCGATCACGTTCGGGACCTCGATCCGGGCGGCGCCGGTGGAGACGATCAGGGTGACCGTCTCGCCGTCCTCCAGGCTCGTGCCCTGCGAGGGGTCGGTGCCGATCGCACGGCCCTTGGGGACCGACTCGGAGGAGCGCTTGTCGACCTCGACCTCGAAGCCCGCGTCGCGCAACGTTCGCCGGGCCTGCTGCGCGGGCATCCCGGCGACGCGCGGCACGGCGACCGTGCCGGGGCCGAGGCTGACGGTGAGCGTCACGGTCGAGTCGACCTCGGCCTCCTCGCCGCCGCGCGGATCCTGCTCGATCACCTCGTCCTCCGGGACGGCGCTCTCGATCAGGTCCACGTCCACTTCGAAGCCCGCCTCCTGGAGCTCGATCGTCGCGTCCGTCTGGCTCTCCCCCACCACCTCGGGAACCGTCGCCATCTCGGGTCGGGTCAGAAACCAGGCGAGCGCGCCGGCGGCGATCAGCAGGGCGATCACGCCCGCGATGATCCAGCGCCTGCGGTTGCCGCCCTTCTCCTCGTCGGCGACCATCGCGGCGAGGCGGCCGGTCTCCATCGGCGTTCCGGGATCGCTCTCGGCGGCGTCGAGAGCGGCCGACATCTGCGCGGCCGAGGCGAACCGTCGCGCCGGGTCCTTGGCGAGCGCCCTGAGCACGATCGCGTCGAGCGCCGGCGGCACCGCGGGGTTGATCGAGCTCGGGGCGACCGGCTCCTCGGCGACCTGCTTCATCGCGATCGCGACGGCGTTGTCCCCGTCGAAGGGCACCCGCCCGCAGAGCATCTCGAAGAGGATCACGCCGATCGAGTAGATGTCGGAGGCGGCGGTCACGTCCATCCCCTGCGCCTGCTCGGGACTCAGGTACTGAGCGGTCCCCATCACCGAGCCCGTGCGGGTGATCTCCGAGCCGCCGGCGCGGGCGATGCCGAAGTCGGTCACGCGGACCCGCCCCTCGCGGTCGATCAGGACGTTCATCGGCTTCAGATCCCGATGCACGATCCCCTTCTCGTGGGCGAACTGGGAGGCGGCGAGCATCTGCCGCGTCACCTCGATCGCCTCGTCGACCTTCAGGCCCTGGGTGATCAGGGCGCGGAGCGAGGTGCCCTCGACCAGCTCCATCGCGATGTAGTAGCTGTCCTCGAACTCCCCCCGGTCGAAGACCCCGACCACGTTCGGATGCTGCAGCCCCGCCGCCGAGGAGGCCTCGCGACGGAAGCGCTCGACGAACTCCTTGTCGCGGGCGAAGTTCTCGTGCAGGAGCTTGAGCGCGACGTCGCGGCCCAGCTCCGAGTCGTGGGCGCGCCAGACGTCGGCCATGCCGCCGCTCCCGATCCGCTCGATCAGGCGGTAGCGCCCGTCGACGACGATTCCCTGCTCCAGCTTCATCCGCCCAGCAACTCTCCCATGACCGCGGTCGCGATGGGGCCGGCGACCTCGCCACCGAAGCAGCCGGTGCAGGGATCGGTGGTCACCGCGATCGCAACCTGGGGATCCTCGACGGGGGCGAAGGCGATGAACCACGGCCGCGCCAGGTCCTGCTCGATGTTGATCTCCGCGGTGCCGGTCTTCCCCGCGAACGAGGTGCCGCCGAGCGAGAGCGCTGCTGCCGTTCCTTCGTCGACCACGCTGGTCATCATGTCGGCCAGCTCCGACGCAGTTTCAGGGCTGACGACGTCGCTCTGCTTCGAGGGGTCGAGCTCGTCGGTGACGCGACCGTCGGGATCGGTGATCTGCCCGATCAGGGTCGGCTTCATCAGCGTGCCCTGGTTGGCGATCGCCGCGGTCACCTCGGCCATCTGCATCGCCGAGGCGCGGACCTCGCCCTCGGCGCCGCCCTGTCCGATCGCGACGCGGGCGATGTCGAAGTCGGAGTCGACCTGCTTGAACCCGCGCTTGCCGATCACGAAGATGCCGCTCGCCGCCATCTGGTCGTCGGGGAGCTGCAGCTGCGGGTCGGAGCCGAAGCCGAAGCGGTCCATGTACTCGAGCAGCGTCTCCGCGCCCACCTCCTCGCCGAGCTGGGCGAAGTAGGTGTTGACCGAGTGGGTGAGGGCGGTGCGCATGTCGATCACGCCGTACTGAGCGCCGCCGGCGTTGGAGAGGTCGACGCCGCTGAACTCCTGCGGCGAGGAGCCGTCGAAGGTCGTGTCCGGGGTGGCGGCGCCGGAGTCGAGCGCGGCGGCCGCGGTCACGACCTTGAACGTCGAGCCCGGTGGGTAGAGATCCTGGACGGTCCGGTTCGCCAGCACCGGCGGGTCGGCCGTGTTCAGCGACTCCATGTCCGTGGGCACGGCGTTGGGATCGAATCCCGGGGTGCTCGCCATCGCCAGCACCGCGCCGGTTTGGGGCTGGAGCGCGACGACGGCCCCCGGGCGACCCGTCGCCTGGAGCTGGTCCGTCGCGACCTGCTGGGCTCCCGCGTCGAGCGTGGTGACGATGTTGCTGCCCTCCGGGCTGCGGCCGCGGATCTGGTCGAGGATCGAGAGGAACTCGTTGTCCTGGCCGGTGAGGACGTCGTTCTCGAACTGCTCGAAGGCGGAGTTGCCCTGGGTGATGAAGCTGTAGCCGATCGGGTTTCCGAACAGGCTCCCCTGCGGGTAGCGGCGGACGAAGCGGGTCGACTCGGCGCTGCCCTCCTTCTTGCTGTTGGCGATCACGACGCCGTCGGCGCTGGTGATCTTGCCGCGCTTGATCTGCTGCGCCTCGAACAGGGGTCGCTTGTTCTCGGTCTGCGCCTCGAGCTCGTCGGCGTCGAAGACCGCCCAGTTGCTGGTGAAGCCGACGAGCAGCGCGAACAGAACCAGCACGGCCGCGTAGATGCGCACGATCGGGGCGTTCACCGGCCCACCACCCCCACGTCCACCACGCGCTGGGGGGAGTCGGGCTCGGGGCGGCGGGCGCGCTCGGAGATCAGCAGCAACAGCGCGACCAGGACCATGTTCGCGATCACCGAGCTGCCGCCGTAGCTGATCAGGGGGAGCGTCACCCCCGTCAGCGGGATCACGCGGATCACGCCGCCGATGATCACGAACGCCTGCAGCGCGAAGACGGCGGAGAGGCCGGCCGCCAGGAGCTTGGAGAAGCCGTCGCGGGCGATGGTCGCGATCTTGAACCCGCGCGCCGCGATCAGGCCGTAGATGACGACGACCGCGCAGCCGCCGAAGAGGCCGAGCTCGTTGACGATCAGGGCGTAGATGAAGTCGGTCTGGACCTCGGGGATCAGCGTGTTGCCGAGCGTCTCCTTCACC
>CAZXKG010000029.1:9567-25215 GCA_964641695.1 uncultured Conexibacter sp. | reverse complement strand
TTCAAGCTCGTCAGATCGTGGCCGATCCCGCCGGCGTTGATGCTGTAACTGCTGCCGCCATGTAGCGAGGGCGCTGCCTGAACCGCCGTGCCGGCGAGTGATGCAACAGGATCGTAGAAGTCCCGTACCTTCTGGATAGACGCGTTGCCCACGGTCGGAGTCGCGACCGAGTCCTGATCCATGCAGTCCGTGAGCGTGTTCTTGGGTTGGACGCCGAGCATCTGACCGATCGCC
Source organism: uncultured Conexibacter sp. (assembly GCA_964641695.1). Classification (GTDB taxonomy): domain Bacteria; phylum Actinomycetota; class Thermoleophilia; order Solirubrobacterales; family 70-9; genus RHKX01. The sequence goes on along the minus strand of CAZXKG010000029.1, from coordinate 24,981 downwards.
CGACATGCGCGCGCCTGGCGATCCGGGCCTGACATGCTGGTCAGCATCCCGTTGAAGCGGTTGAAGGCGGCCGTGCCGCGTTGATGGTAGGGGTTGGTTACCACGAGCTTGACGTTCGTGTCCTCGTTGATGGTCGCGAAGACGATCTGTGTCGTAGCGCTGGGGGAGGAGCCGTTGTCGATCGGGACAGTGACGCTTGAAGGACCGAGCTTGCCGTGCCAGTCTGCCCGCGCCGAGTTGATCCTGTCATGGAGGTTCCCCAGATTGGGGAACTCGGGGATCAACGTCTTGTAGGCATTCGCATTACGGTGGTTGCCGATCTTCCTTGTCCCCGCGGGCTCGTTGGTTTGGACTGAGCCCACGATAGCCCCCCGGCGACAGGCGGACAAGCGCCAACCGCGTCCAGCGTACCGTCGACGCTGTCGCCGAGCAGCGGAGCCGCCGGCTCGGTGGCCGAAGATCTCAACGCAACGTCGCATTCAGGCACTAGGATGCGCGCGCCATGGAATCCGCCGGGAGGAGCAACGCGGGGCCGGCACGCGGCGGCAGGCGCAGCCGGGCGATGCGCAACGTCATCTTCACGGCGGCGATCGCCGGGCTCGGCGGGCTGCTGTTCGGCTACGACACGGGCATCATCGCCAGCGCGCTGCTGTTCATCGAGCCCGAGCTCGGGCTGAGCAGCTTCGAATCGGGCCTGGTCGTCGCCGCGGTGCCGATCGGCGCTGTGTTCGGTGCCGCCTTCTCCGGCCGGCTCTCGGACCGGTACGGACGCCGGCTGCTGATCCTCGTCTCGGCAGTCATCTTCATCGTCGGCGCGCTGCTCAGCGCCGCCTCGGACGAGATCGTCCTGCTGACGGTCTCCCGGGTGGTCGTCGGCATTGCGATCGGGCTCGCCTCGGCGACCGCTCCGGTCTACATCTCCGAGGTCTCTCCTCCGAACGTCCGCGGGCGCCTCGTCACGCTGTTCCAGCTCTCGGTCACGATCGGGATCGTGCTCGCCTACGCGGTCGGCCTGGTCTTCGAGCCGAGCGAAGGATGGCGCTGGATGCTCGGCCTCGGCGCGGTGCCCGCGATCCTGCTGGGGCTGGGAATGCTCCGGATGCCGCAGAGCCCGCGATGGCTGGTCATGGTCGGACGCGGCTACGACGCGCGAGCGACGCTGGCGAAGATCCGAGAGGACGACCCGGAGCTGATCGACGCCGAGCTGGACGAGATCGCCGAGAGCATCGTCGAGCAGCCCGGAGGCTGGCGCGATCTGATGAACCCGATGGTCAAGGCCGCGCTGGTCGTCGGGGTCGGCCTGGCGATCCTGCAGCAGGTCTCGGGCATCAACACGGTCATCTACTTCGCGCCGACGATCATCGGCTACACCGGGGTCGACTCCGCCTCCTCGGCGATCCTCGCCTCGGTTGCCGTCGGCATCGTCAACGTCGGCATGACGGTCGTCGCGATCTGGCTGCTCGACCGTGTCGGGCGACGCCCGCTGCTACTCGTCGGCAGCGCCCTGATGGCGCTCGCGCTGACGATCCTCGCCCTTGTGTTCATCCTCGGCGCCGGCAGCACGCTCGGCTCGTTCGTCGCGATCGCCGGCCTGATGCTCTACGTCGGCGCCTTCGCGGTCAGCCTCGGCCCGATCTTCTGGCTGCTGAACTCGGAGATCTACCCCCTGCGCGTACGCAGCAAGGCGGCCGCGGTCGGTACGATGGCCAACTGGTTCTTCAACTTCGCCGTCTCGCTGACGTTCCTCTCGCTGATCGACGCCCTGGGGCAGAGCGGCACCTTCTTCTTCTACGCTGCTATCTGTGTCCTCACGTTCTTCTTCTGCAAGCGCCTGGTCCCCGAGACGAAGGGGAAGCACCTTGAGGACATCCAGGCGTACTTCGCCGAGCGTGCGGGCACCCAGCCCCCGGATGAACCAGCGACGGCGGCGAGCTGATGGCTGAGAAGCCGGACAACAGCGAGGCGCGCGAGATGGGATCGCACCCCCGGATCGCGGTCGGGCTGATCGTCGCGGCGACGCTGATCCTGTTGATCGGCCTGCACGGGACCTGGGCCAAGCGTCAGCTCTACAACACCGACGCGTGGGTGCAGACGAGCGGCGAGCTGCTCGCCGACGAGACCATCCGGACGAGGCTCGCCGAACGCCTGACGACCGAGATCTTCGCCACCGGGATCGTGCAGACGGAGGTGGAGGAGCTCCTGCCGCCGCGGGCCAAGGCCGCCGCCGCCCCCGCATCCCTGGCCCTGAGCCAGCTCTTCCAGCGAGCCGTCAACCAGATACTCCAGACGGCCGCGATCCAGGACCTCTGGGAGAAGGCCAACCGCTCGGTGCACGAGGCCTTCCTGGCGATCGCCGAGAACCGCCCGATCGCGTCGGGTGTGCTCGGCAAGGCCCAAGGCGCCACCGAATCGGCGGCGCTGGACCTGAACGAGATCCGCACCGCGGTCGCGATGAAACTCGGTCTCGAGCTCCCCGAGGAGGGGCTCGGATCGGGCGAGGCGCTGCAGGCATCGATCGAGGCCGGAGATGCCCAGGCCGGGCTGGAGGTGATCGCGCCGGACCAGATCAAGACGATCCGCGGCGTGACGAAGCTGGTCGAGAAAGGATCCGTCTTCCTCATCATTCTCGGGATCCTCCTCTACGTCGCCGCCGTCGTGATCACCCCGGGCTCCAGGCGCCGGATGCTCATCGGATGCGGCGTCTCCCTGCTCGTCGTCGGCGTCGCGACCCTCGCGATCAGGTCGATCCTCGGGGAGACCGTGGTCAGCGAGCTGGCCGCGAGCGACGCCGGCAAACCGGCGGTCGGACAGGTCTGGGAGATCGCCACCGAGATGCTCCGCTCGATGGGGCTGGCCACGCTGCTCTACGGGCTCGTCGTGATCGCCGGCGCCGTGCTCGCCGGACCGACCAGGGCCGCGACCTGGTTGCGCCGTCAACTCGCCCCCGCTCTTCGCGATCCGATCTGGGCCTTCGGCGCCGCCGCCCTCGGGATCCTCCTGCTCGTCTGGTGGGGACCGACCCCGGCTTTCCGCGATCCGCTCGGCGTCCTGATCATCGTCGCGCTGTTGCTGGTCGGCGTTGCGGCGTTGCGCAAGCAGACGCTCGAGGAGTTCCCCGCCTCCACGCCCACACCGTCCTGAGCGCAAGGCTCAGCGCCGGACGCGGACCTTCGCCACGCTGATCGGTCCCGCCGCGCCGTTCGGCGCCACCGTCCTCACCCTGAACGTGTGTCGACCCCGCCCGAGGCGGATTCGCCGCGGCGAGGCACAGGGACGGAACACGCGAGCGCCCAGACGGCACAGGTAGCGCGGCTGCAACGCGTCGAGGCCGTCCCCGGGGAGAGACGTCGCGTCGAAGGAGAACCGAACGCGCACGCTCTTCCGCTTCCCGCGGAGCCTGAGCACGCGCTTGCGCCTGGTCTTGAACTCGACCCGTGGCGGCTCGTTCGCAGCCAGAGCCCGATCGACGAAGCCGAGTACCGACGCGGTCACGTTCTCGGGGTCGACCGCGCCGCCGAGCGCGTCGACGATCCCGCTCGCGTCGTCGTCGACCGTTACGACGACGTCGGCGACCTCGCGACCCAGCGCGTCGGCCATCTCGCCGGCCGTCGCGATCGCTGCCGGGTCGGCCGCGGGGGCAACCAGCAGCATCGCCGGGTCGGCGGGGTCGGCGTGGGTGAGCGGAGACGCCGAGGCCCAGACCCTGGCCGCCGACGGCTCATCCGGGGAGGCGAAGGCGTTGAAGATGGCCTCCTCCAGCGCCGGCACTCCCTGCGAGAGGGCGCTCGGGAGGTCGTAGGCGTCCGCTGCGAGGCCGACCGCACCGATCAGCTGCCGAGGCTCCATCAACCGGGACTGCAGGTAACTCGGGTCGGTGGCGAGGAGCGCGGCGATCTGCGCGCCCGACCCGGCACCGACCAGCAGGATCCTTCGCCGATCGCCCCCGTAGGCGGCGATCTTGCGTTCAATCCACGCCACGGCCTCGGCGACGTCGCGGACGTGATCGGGGTGCTTGACCCGGTTCGAGGGGAAGGAGGGGTCGACCGGGTCGGGTGAGAGGCGGTGGCTGACGCTGACGAACAGCCAGCCTCGCTCGGTGAACAGCCCAGCCTCCTCCTCCACCCCGAGCGCGCGCGATCCGGACCTCCAGCCGCCGTCGTGGACGTAGACGACGACCGGCAGGCGACCTCCCTCCTCGGTCCCGGCGGGAGCGTAGATGTCGAGCTGGTTGAGGTGCGGTGGGCTGGGGATGGTCCCGTCGACGTCGTATCCGATGTCGAGGTGGGTGTCGTAGGCGTCGGCGCTCGCGCCCATCGGCAGCAGCCAGGCCAAGGTCGCGGCGCAGAGGGTCGCGAGCCTGCGGCCTCCCCCGCGCCCTGCGACGCTCACTTCCGCTTGCGCTCGACGCGCACCCGCGCGGTGCTCATCGGCCCCCCGGTCCCGTTGCTCGCCACCGCGCGCACCGCGAACTGGTAGCTGCCCCGCTTCAGGCGATATCGCTTCGGTGAGCTGCACGGCTTGAAATCGGCCTTCTTCCCGAGCCGGCAACGGTAGCCGGCGGTAGCTCCCTCCGCACGGAAGCGGAACTTCACCGACTTGCGCTTTCCAGCTCGGATCTTCACCTGGCGATGCTTCTTGGAGAGCATCCACACACGCGCGGGGACGCTGGCGCCGACGCGCTCGGCGAAGAACGACATCACCGTCTGGGTTTCACCGGCAGGGTCGTCCTTGCTGCCGAGGGCATCGTTGATCCGGGCGTGTGAGTAGGGCAAGGCCAACACGTCCTGTGGACCTTGGCCGAGCCGCTCGGCCATCGCGCGCGCGCCGTTGACCCGGACGTTCGCGCCGGCCTGGGTCACGAGGAGGAAACGGGGATCGCGGCGGTCGGCCCAGCGGATCGGAGATGCGTTCGACCACGTATCCCAGATCGCGTCCTCGCCAGGCGTCGCGAAGGCGTTGTAGATCGCGTTGCGCGCGGACTTCCCGCCGTAGGTGGCCCGGCGGCGGACGTCGTAGGCGTCGGTGTCCAGGGACGCGACGCCGATAACGTGCTCCGGGTTCATCTCGAAGGCGGCCACGTAGGCGGGGTCCGTCGCGACCAGGGAGGCGAGATGAGCACCCGCCGAGTGTCCGAGGAGCAGGATCCGGGTGGGGTCACCGCCGTAGTTGGCGACGTTCCGGCTGATCCAGGCCAATGCCTCCCCCACATCCGCCGGGTGCGCCGGGAACCTGATCCGCCCGCTCGGGTACTTGGTGTTGACCGGGTTGGGCGAGAGCCGGTAGTTGATGCTGGCGAAGACGTAGCCGGCGTTGGTGAAGAGGCGCGTCTTCGCTGCGATCTTGTTGAGCTTGTCGCCCGCTCGCCAGTTGCCGCCGTGGATGTAGACGACGACCGGACGCCGATCGGCGCTCGCCGACCCGGCCGGGGTGTAGAGATCGAGGCGGTTCAGCTTCTGCGGCTTCGGCGGCGCGCTGCCGTTGAGGTCGTAGGGGATCCCCTTGTGGGGCGTGAACGCCGCAGCAGCGGTCGTGCCGGTAAGCAGGACGCCGGCGAGGATCGAGAGCAGGACGGTTGCGCGACGGCCGACCCGGGTACGGGAAACGGCCGACTCTCCCCGAGCGCTTGGACGGAAGCGACTCATCGACAAACCGAAACACGGCAGACGGCGAAATGGTTCGGCCTCGGCGAGACATCTCGGCGGCGAATCTGGAAACCTGCCGCTTCGCGTGAGCGATCTGCCCGACATGAACCCTGACGCCGAGCTCGTCCACACGAGCCTGACCGAGCGCCCGACGCTGAACACGCCGGCGCTGATCGCCCAGCACGAGGGGATCGACCGGGAGCGCGCGGAGGGCGCGCTGGCCGAGCTCGTGGATCTCGGCCTGGTCAAGCAATCTCCCCTCGGCTGGAAGCTGAGGCGGCGCTAGCGGCAAACGCCCGAGCCGGCGTCAGAGAACCGGGTCGGGGCAGGGGACCTCCCGGCGGACTCGCTCTGCGCGCTCGCGCTCGCGGGCCGAGAGGCGCCCTACGGAACCCGGTCGTGCATCCGCTCCCGTTGCTCGGCGTCGTTGTCGACCGGCGCTCTACCGCGGCCTCCTCGCGGCATGCCGACCGCCAGGATCGCGACGGCGATCAGAACCAGGAGGCCGGAGAGCGCGAGCTGCGTCGCGGTGGACATCGATGTCGCCCAGACCGCTGCGATCAGGAGAACTAGCGCGAGCCCTCCCCCAAGCGCGAGAACGGCGTTGGTGCCCTGAGATCTCATCGACTCAGCCTAATCGGATCTCCCGGTGTCCCATGGACCCAACCTCGACATCCTCGGGATCAGATGGGGACCAAGCCGGGAATGGTCCCCATCCGCTCTGCCGCTCTTCGATCGAGCCCCCTCAGGTGCAGACCCTGGTCACCTTCTGGGTCGCATCCGCGCGCTTGTCCTTCGCTGTGGCCAACTGCTTGCGGATCCGGTTCTTCGCGGCGTTGGAGTCCGCCCTCCGCAGCTTGCCGAGGAGCTTGCCGACGGCCTTGTTGCGCTTGCGCAGCTCCGCCCTGGCCTTCTTGCACTTCTTCTGGTTGACAGGCGGATCCTTCAGATCGAGGGTGATCTCAACCCGAGCGTTGGAGAGCACCGAGTCGTAAATCCCCGTGAAGTCCGAGCAACCCAACTCGTCGGTCCCGGCACCCGCCCTGGAGGACCAGGCGATGACCCACCAGTGGGCACCGCCGCCGACCAGATACTGGGCCCCAGCGTGTTCTGTGGAGTCGTGGAAGGGCGGCGTCGCGGAATCCGAGCGCTTCACGCCCTGGTCGGTCCAGAACACCTTCCAGGCGACCGGGATCGCCTCGGGCTTCAGAGGCGGGTCCTTCCACTTGACGAAGGCGACGGCTCCACAATGGAGCGGGTTGGTCGGGTTGAACTTCCATTGGGAGACGATCTCGGCCGGAACCGTCTTCACCTTCGTCTCCGCCGTTGCGACGGTCGGTGAACCCGCCACCAGCGCGACAGCCGACCCGGCCAGCACTCCCAACAGCACCCCACGCCTTCTACGCGCTTTCCCCATCACGGGCTCTCCCATTCAGTCGCGATCCGTTCCAGAAACCGGTCCCACCATACATACAAAACGTCTTGCCACCCGCAGTTCTCCTGCGACCTGGTACCCAGCAGTACCCCTGCCTACGCAAGTACCTGAGCGAAATGCGGAGCTCTGGCATGCATGCTGGGTTTCGGCGATGGGCCGGGTTGGACTCGAACCAACGACCTACGGATTATGAGCTAGCGATTTCCGGTATCGCTGCGCTTGCTTTAGCGCTGCTCGGGATCGCCCGTTGCGCTCCGTTTCGCTCCGAATTCGGCTGTTTGGTACCCGCCTCGGCACCCGGTGGTACCCGGATTGGTACCCGGTCTCAGAGTGCTTCGGACCCCTTCGATAGTCCCTTGGTTTCTTTCATCCCAAGATGAGCGCGAAACATCGGATGGACTTGAAACCTAGTGAGAGTCCTTAGGTTGAGACCCCCAACCTGGTGGGGGCCGAGGTACTCACTGCCGCTCCGACGCCGCGCCTTGACCCCGCCAACCGCCCTAGCTCGTAGGAATCCAATGCTCCAAAGATCCTCAATGATCTCTTCGGGGTCCCGGTCGACAATCCAAGACGCCGCTTCCTTGTCAGTCGCCAGATCACCCAACGCAAGTTCCATGCAGATATCGACGAGCGTTTCTCGCTCCATTGTATAGCCACGCCCTCGAAAGACATCGAAGACGCTGCGCAAGCCCGGGTACTGGAATCGAAACTCCGCCGCGATGTCTGCCGTGCGCTGCTCCGAGTACTTGACCTCGGCCTCGCTTAGCAGCGCATAGTCAATTGGAAATCCACCCTCACCATCGTCTCTTGCAGCGTCAGCGGTCTGCGTTGCAAACGCAATGATCTCTCGCGGTCGATAGAGAGTTCGATCGATCATGTAGTTGAACGACTTGCTCCTTCTATAGTCGAGCGTCTCAACGAAAACGGATTCCCAAGCTTCGTTGTCGTCCTCGCCAACATCCGGCACCGAATAGCGGATGCGCTTTGCAATGAGTTCCAGCAAGCTCCGCTCGTCCCATGTGATGATCTCGATCAAGTCCCGATACTTCTGCGCGTCGTCGTATAGCTCCGGAATCGTGTCGTAAAGCTCCTGACGAAGGGACATGAAAACTCGCAAGTTTGGATGGATCTCATTAATCCGCGCGCACGCCTGGAACAGACCGGCGACAAATGCCTTCGCGTCCTCGGACGCGTCCCAACCACGATCCAACTCGTCCACGAAAACGTACGCCCGCCGGTTCCCCAAGGCATCAGCTAGGGGACCAACCAGCGGGTCGAGCTCATTCAGTTTGTAGAGTTGCTGAAGTTCCCTACTTTTCAAGCCTCCCTCGATGGGCCCAAGCTTGACGCTCTCAATACGTTTTAAGTATGAGATGAGGCCATCTAGCTTGGAGTTCTGAGCGTCGGCATGGTTGTCGCGCAGGTACTTGGCGATCTTTCCCGCCGCTCCACGCTTGATCTTCGGTCCCTGAGACGTGACTTCTTTCATCACCAGCACGAGGATCAGGTACTTCCACGCAGCGGCATATGCGCCCAACTTGGCCCACGAACCTTCGGCTTCGGCAGCCAGGACGGAGCTCAGCATCTCGTACGAGTAGTCTTCGGGCGACAGCTCGATGACGATGGATCCAGCTTCGCGCTCGCGCTTTGCGATTACCTTAAAGATGGCGCTTTTTCCCGCACCACGGTTGCCAAGCACTATCTGCTTTGAGCCATTCGCGACCCGTTCGAATGCGGCCGACTCCACAAAGTAGTCAGCAAGTCCTTGATCAATATCGCGCTCAGCGGCGGGGGCCCCGAACGACAGCTCCCTCAGATCGACCATCGCAGCCCAATACTTGCAGCTGGATCGGCGTATCGCAGCCCCCATCTGTATCCCGGCCTACCAAGCTCGTAAGCGCATCCGCCGCATCGTGCTTCGGCACGTGATGCGCGTAGATCATTGTCGTCGCGATGTTGGCGTGCCCCATATAGGCCTGGACGTCGACCAGCGGCCAGACCTGCACAGCCAGCGTGCCGAACGTATGGCGGAGGTCGTGGAAGCGCAGGCGAGGCATCTCGTAGCGCTTGTGGCCAAGCCCGGCTCGCTTGAGCGCGCCGTAGAACCTCTTTCGCAGGTCTCCGTCATCGAGGTATCCCCCGGTCTCGTCAACGAAGACCAAGTCGCTCGGGCCGGTGAAGTGCTGTCGCCTAGAGAGGGCATCGAGCGCCTTAGCTGCTTGGTCGATCAGCGGAACCGATCGGACCCGGCCGCTCTTCGGCAGCCTGACTTCTCTGCGTACCCGGTTCTGCCTCACGAACAGGCTCCGGTTGGCGAAGTCGATATCGGCCCAGCGCAACGCGCGTAGCTCTCCCATCCGAAGGCCTGCGAACGCGGCCACGGTGAAGATCGCTGCGTCTTGCTCGTCGTCAGCGGCTCGTGCGACGGCATGGACCTCCTCGGCGCTGAGGACGTTGAAGTCGCCGCTGCGCTTGAGCGTTACGCGCTCAGCATCCTCGGCGGGATTCGTCGTGATCCATTTGCGGCGCTTAGCGCGCTTCAGAATCCCGTAGTTGATTACGAGCAGCTTCTGGATGCTCCGGCGGCTTAGCTTCCCTTCCGCGAGCAACTCCTCCCGATAGGCGTCGATCTGCTCGGTCGTGATTTCGGCCACAGGGGTATCGCTGCCGAAGGCGTCACGCAGCCGTCGATCGATGGCGCCGCGGTAGTCCTTGACGGTCGATGCCGATCTGCCCTTGTCCTGCTCGACGTAGCGGACGAACTCGTCGCACGCATCGCCGTAGGTGTGCACGGTGCCCTGTGGCTCCGGCAGCGTCAGCTCGCCGCGTCGTGCATCGGTCAGGGTCGCTTCCAGCACCTCGTTCGCCATCCGCTTGGTGAAGTAACCGGCAGGGGGCCTGCCCTTCCCCTTCCAAGCCGGGCCGATCAGCCGGTTGAACCGACGACCCTCGACCCTGTATTGCATGTACCACTGGTCCCCCCGCTTCCGCTTTCGTATGTAGACGCGCCCGCTAGCTCTCATCGGCCGCCTGCTGCTTGAACTTCTTCGCAAGCTGCCCTGCGCGTTGGCGGGTGAATGCGTAGCGCTTGCGCTGCCCTTCCGCCTTCATACCCTGGGCGCGAAGCCACTTGCGTAGCTCCGCCGGATCGACCCCGACCATCTCAGCTAGCTCCTTTGCGCTGACTTCATTCGCCTGCTCGTCGGCTGCCATCGAACCCTCCTTGGGGAGACTTTGTGAGTATCCGCACGATCCTATGAAAGTTGGGCGGCAACCCAGGGCGCGGCTAGCCCCGTCGGCGCACTCTGCCCCCGGGCGTCCGGGGACCGTCGACGGCCTCCCCCCGCGCCAGCTTCCGCGGCATCAGCGGCTCGGAATTCACGCCTTCGAATGGTTGGGGCGGGAAGTCGGATCGCTCGAAGCCCGAGACCTCCAAGATCGGCTCCCAGCGCTTCTTGAGCGCTCGCCACTGCTGGTTGCAGCGCTGGGCGTGCTTGGCCACGAGGTCCGTTCGCTCGGCTAGCTCCCTCCCGAGAACCCCGAGCTCTACGACCAGGTCATCGAAGCGCTTGGAGCGGAATCGGTTGTACTCGTCTACGGCCTCATCGACTCGCTCCCTCGCACCGTCGATCTGGCCTTCAAGCTCCGGGTCAACCAACTCCACCCGATCGGTCGCAGCAGTGGCCCGCACGTTGATCGACGTCATCGGCGCTAGGCGCGACTGAGCAGTGATGAACTTCTTGCGTAGCTCGTCCTCGACAGCAGGATCAGCCGGTCGATGCCCTGCTTCTGTGTCGCGGTAGTAGGCCCGCAAGGGCTTCATCGCGTCTTTCAGGGACGCCTCGACCCCCTTTCGCTTCTGCTCAAGCTCCGCCAGGCGCTGCTTGGCTTCCTCGATCTCCCGACCTCGCCGCTCAAGCCCTTCGAGCGCGCTTTCACTCCTCGTCGCCATCGGTTCCTCCTGTGCCCGGGTACCGGTCAAGCCGCTTCACTCGCTGTAAGCGCAACAGCCCAGGCACCACCTCTCGTTCTGCATCTCGTCGCAGCTTCTGGTCGGCCGCCTGTGCAGCCTTCACGTCCGCGAGCTCGTCTTCCAAGCGCTTGATCCGCGCGCTCATTCCGTCGTCAGGCATTCGACGATGCCTCCTTCCTCGTTGCGTTCTCGATTCGATCCAGCAGACGCTTTCCTCGGACCTCTCCCACGGGGGGGACTGCGGACTGCCGTTGCTGCGTCGTCTCTGGCCCATTGACGCTTTGCCATTCAGGCCTGGCACCTACCGAGGCCTCGCCCGCATCCGTCTGCTGGGCAAGCTGACCGACGTAGGTCGTCCATCGGCCCTTCTTGTCGCGATAGGGGCACAGGGCAAGCATCAGCGCGTCTGCGAGGTCGTCGTGACCGGCAGACGCCTCGATCCGCTCCGACCCACCCGGCGTCAGATCGACCCTAAGCATCAGAAGCTCGCGGAGCAGATCCTCGGCAGACGCGGGCAAAAGCAGCCGCTCTTGGTCGATCAGCAGGCGCATCGTGGAATAGGTCGCTGCCTTCAGCTCCCCCGTCGTATGGACGGGCAGCCTGCGGGTTGTGAAGTGGCGATTGCCCACTTGCTCGATCGAGCGCCGTATTGCCTCGCGGCGCATGCGACGACGCAGCTCGCCGAACTCGAAGTCCTGCACGCCGACGAGCGCTAGGCGCGAGGGCTTCCCCCCGCCCTCGGCTTTCGATCGACCTTGGATCAGCCGACCTAGCTCTTGGGCACAGGGCATACCGAGCCCGTTCGTCTCCATCGCCAAGACGTCGAAGTGAGCGGGGGACCCGGCGATCTCCCCGATGACTTCATGCAGCGGGTGGCCTGCTGCCCACCGATGGGCGCAGCGGACCGCGAACGTGCCGGTGTCGGCGATGCGCCCGATGGCGCAGAGCGCGGAGCGATCCACCGAAGCGCCCCAATCGACCCCAGCCGTTACTCGCGCTGGGCCGCGCAGGTCATCCAGGGAGTCCGGCACGTATGGGCGCGTTGCATCCTCAAGGGACTGGCGCGTGAAGAGCGCATCGGCTCCGCTTGCAAACTCCCCTTCGTACTCGGCGCGGAACCGAAGCTCGCTCATCGACTCGCGTGCAGCTTCGATGACGCTCGGGCTGATCCAGTCGCATTGAGTCAGGGGCCAGCGATGCACGGCTACGTGCTCTGACCCTGCGTCTGCCATGCGGACGTGGTTGTAGAAGGCCCCGGATGCGACGCTTGCTGATGACGCGAGGACGATCCGAGCATTCGGACGTGCTGCCGTAGTCGGCATCGCAGCACCGAGCAGGAGGTCGTCAGAGACGAGCGCTGCTTCGTCCACGAGAAGCAGGTCAACGGTCCATCCGCGCACCTGCCTCTCAGACGCGGGCACAGATCGGATCATCGACCCGTTGCTGAGGGTCACCAGCCCTGCCATCTCGTCGATGACCGACCCCGCAAGTACGGGCGAGTCTGCGATCAGACGCTTCACGTCGGCCAGCAGACGCCGTGCTGCATCCTCCCCGGCGCTGACGATCAGCACGTGCTGGTTCGGCTTTCTGAACGCCCACTGCGCCGCCTTGATCGCGAGGCTGGACGACTTGCCCGACTGGCGAGGAGCGACGATTGCCGTGATCCGCTTCCTCAGCGTCAGCGCTAGGGCCTGCCAGCGGGTCATCGGCCATCCAGCGAGCTCGGCGAACGCAAGGACGTTGCGGCGCGCAAGATCGAAGTCGAAAGTTCCCGGCGCGGATTTACGCATGGGAGCCCTCCTGAGCGGTGGCGCGCGCGTAGGGGGTCGGGGGGGTGCGGCTACACATCGCGCCCCGTCCCGTCGATCGACTGATCCCGGCGCTTGGCTCGATCCTGCTGCTCCCACTCGCGAGCAAGGTCGAAGGTGCGCGCTTGGTCGAGCCCCAGCTTCGCCCGGCTGCGCGGTGTCATCCCCAGCGAGTCGAGCTGGTCCATCAAGCGACGCTGAAGTCGGTCCTCCATCTCGACGGCGCGCATCGGGTCCTGGCTTCGTCGGTACTGGCCCTTCTTTGACTTGTTCTTGCGATAGCCGTTGTTCTTGCGCCGCTCATCGAAGATCCCATTGGCTTCGATCCATGCGCGCACGTCCTCGAGACGGCAGAGCGTGTCTGCAACCAATCGCACCGCCACTGCATCAGCTGCAGGCAGCCCACCATCGGCATCGCGCACGGGTGCGTCGGCAGCGATGGCGTCGAAGACCTCGCGCGCTTTCTCGTCCAGCCGCTCGGGCGCTATGCGGGCGTAGGCACCATGCGTGACCGCCAGCCGGTTGCCCTTCTTCGATGGACGGCTCCTATCGCCCATCTCGGCCCCCAAAATGGCCTCCAGGCTGGTACCCGGAGGGCTCTATGGCGCATGGATGCTGGAACTGCGACGGATTAAGCATTGGTCTGGGCCTCCTCCCAGCGTTCGATTGCGTCGATTCGGTAGCGGAAGTAGCGGCCAAGCCGCACGACCGGGATTGCTCCCTCCCGCGTCAGCCGATAGACATGGCCTTTAGGCACTTGCCAGCGATCAGCAAGCTGCTGCGCGGTGAGCAGCTGATTAGCGGTGAGCGTTTGATCCCCACCATTGGCGTCAGGTTCGCTTTGCTCCCGCTTGGGTGGGTGCATACCCACTGTTCCAGTAGCGCCCCCATTTCTGAGCCTCCTGCGCTGCCGCGTATTGGTGGGGTTCACTTGTTCCCACCCCTTCCGCGACGACTACGGTTACAGTGGGGTCGCCTGACCAGCTCCTGCAGCCGCTCCGTCCCTGCGGGGCAATCGGGATCGTGCGCCATGAGGATCGCGCCTTCCCCGGCTACCTCCACCGCACCGCATTCCGGGCAGACCCCTTCGAGTGATGCTCGGTTGCGCAGGGCTAGCGCTGAAGCCACAGCAGGGTCCGGCGCTACCTTCGGATCAGGAAGGACCCACAGCACATCCAGCTTCGGGTCGTACGCGAGCAGCCCGCGTGGGACGGTGCCGATGATGCGCCGCTCGGTCACGTGCGCTTTCCCCCTGTATACGCGCCGGGGGCTGTTGGCAATCTGGCAATCTGGCGAGCGCCACCGCACGGACGGCCCGGCCTGAGCTGGTCACGTTGCCCGCCAGGTTGCCACCGCTGGCAATCTGAGTAGATGGCTTGCATAAGCCGTCTTTGGGACCAGGTTGCCAGATTTCCAAGACCGCTGAGCAACCCAGATTGCCAACGCTTGGCAATGTGGCTTCGTGACGACGCTGACCACGGGCTCATCGTTTCTTCCCCAGTGGAAGAGACCAAACCCAACACTGCTTTCCATCCTTACGATCCTGCTTAGCCACAACCTCTAGGTCGCGCTTTGCTCGATCAAGGGTCCTCTTGGAGATCCCTGCATCGGATGCTCGCTCACTCACATCCTTGGCCCTCTGCGGCCCGCCAGAAAGCTCTGACAGCAAGAACTGCTGAGCTTCGGCACGAGCAGATCGCTCGTCCGCATCCTGTGCCGTGGCAGCTACAACATCGGTTGCTCCATGCCTACTGCGCTTGCGGATCACCATGACCGGCTGCGTGGCGGGCACCCCGTCGATCGGAACCTCTACAGGCCGGATCTGACACGACCGCGCTGGAGCCAGCCTGGCAAGGTTGGATTTCACAGGCGCCAGGATGCGACGGTCTTGTTCGCCGTCTGGATCAGAAGGCTCCGAACCAAAGAGCAGCACGGAGCGTGGTGCCGCCGTGAAAGCAACCGACCCCGAGATGCGCGTCAAGGCGTCGGAGGTGGCTGTCGACTTGTTTAGGTGCATCACCGACAGCAAGGAGAAGTTGTGCTCCTCAGCGGCCGCTGCAAGCGGGGCAAACGCCACCCGAACGTCTTGATCTCGATGGGCGTCGAGCTTTCCGCCCCCGAGGAAGGCGACGATCGGATCAACGACTATCAAGGAGACCTCGCGGTCCCGAGCAAGCTCAACCAGCAGAGGGATGTCATCCGGGAACTGGAGAGGAGCCGGGGTACCTTCCTGGGAGAGCTTCGGGAAGTAGACGTTCGACAGATCCGCGCGAGCTGCCTTGAGCCGGGGCACCAGAGTTGCGGCAAGCTGATCTTCGGCCGTCGCGTAGATGACCGAACGGGGCTGATCCTTGAGATTGCCGGGCAGCTTGCCCCTGGATACGTAAGCAGCGATCCTGAGCGCCAAGGTGCTCTTCCCGAGGCCCTGCCTTCCCGCCAGGACGGTTAGCGCACCAAGCGGGATGTAGCCGTCCCAGAGCCACCGCGTCCGCTCCGGCGTGATGGATGCAGCAGGAACCCCTTCAAGCCTGCGGTCTCTCCTAGGAGCGCCCATCA
>CAZXKG010000029.1:0-9557 GCA_964641695.1 uncultured Conexibacter sp. | reverse complement strand
TCAGCGCACCATCCCCAGAAAGCGAGCAGCGCCGGACACCGCCTGGTGACTAGGAGCGATGCCGGCGCGCTCGAGCTTCTTCGCAGCCGTAGGACCTGCGAAGTCTTTGGACGTAGAAGGCCCTAGCTCGGGCTCAGGTTCGTCGGGGTCGCTGCTAGGCGGGGACTTCCCTGCTGCACGCTTCCCGGAGCGCTGTGGCCGACTCTGCCGGGCGCGAGGGCGTAGCGGCTTTGCCGGGGGCAGAACCTCGATTCGGAGCGGATGAACCGACTCGTCCATCTGGCTGAAGTCGATGACGAGCGTTTCGCTGCCGCCATCGTCCTTTCGGACTGCCACGAGAGGAGATGGCGAGCTTGCCTCCTCCTCGGGATCGAGCCCATGCGCTTGCATATCGCGCTCAAACTCGGCCTCGGGCACAGAGCCAGATACCCGCATTGCACGCACATGCTCCAAGTAGCGCTGCGCGGCTCCGTGCGGGCCTCGACGCCCGTCCGTTGGGAATACATCCTCCAGCGGCTCCCCGAGAGCTTCTGAGATCGCCTGGGCGGATTCGATGGAAGGGCGACGCTCCCCTCGCTCGATCTTGCCCAGGAACACCTTGCTTAGACCCGTCAGCTCGGCTAGGGATTCAAGGCTCAGCCCATGCTCTTGGCGCAGATGCCGCATCCAGCTCTCAACTTTGACGTCCGATTTCACAATGTATTCATTATAGCCCAAGTTCGTACCCACTTGCCACACGGCAGAATCCCCAGCTACGCACGCGCGAGAATCCGCCGGTACTTGCTGTAGACCGTTTCATGGGCGTTTGAGCGCCAAGGGGGAATCCGCCCCCGGATTGGTGGTGATGGATATGGCAAAGAGAAGCAGCGGCGGGAAGAAGGGCTCAAGCACGAAGGGCCCATACAAGTCTGCGATCAGCGGGCGGTTCGTTACGAAGGCGCACGCGCAACGCAGCCCGAAGACGACCTATGGGAAGCGCAAGTAGGTGCTGGCCCGGGGGCCTGAATAGCCAATGGAGGTAGAACAACTCGCGATTGTTGTCTCTGCGGCTACGACGGTGGTCGTCGGCTTAGGAGGGGTATGGCTTGGATGGTTCCTGGGCAAGCGCACCGCCGCACAAGCAGCCGCATCCCAGAGAGCGTGGGACGAAGAACAGACCGTGCGGCTACGAAAGGAGTTGGCCGCTGAAGGCCTTGATGCCGCGATTGTGACTGCCATGGATACGGCTCCCAAAGGAGTCGAATCCGGCAAGGACGCCGAAGAGCCACTGATTGCTGCCTACCAATGCCTCAGGGAAGGATGGATTAAGACAGCCGTTCTAGACGACCGGGAGATCGAGCGGCGATGGGCTGCCGTCGATATGACGTTGTTTATGGCAATTCAGGATTGTCGTGGCAGGTCTGACGTCAGTGTCAATCTCTACCCCATCTCGGTTGCGTTCGCTGAGCTTCGCCAGGCAGTCGTCGCCTATCTCCAGCGAGCAGAGCCGCCTCCAGCCCAGTATCCGACTTCTTCCGAGCTCATCCAGATCGCGCATCCAGGCGGCTCAAACAAGGGCCTCGAGGGGGTAAACGACTATCTAATCGAGCACCAGATCGTGGTCTGATCTGGTACCCGGTTGGCACCCGCTGCAGAGGCAACGACTCGGGCACAGGGCCGAGAACGGCTTGCTTGCTGGGGATTCGGGATGGGCCGGGTAGGACTCGAACCTACGACCGACGGATTATGAGTCCGCTGCTCTAACCAACTGAGCTACCGGCCCTGCGGTCGGGCGATCATACGATCGCCGGCGGCGTGGAAGAGCGCTTCGCGGGCCCGGGGTTCAGCTGTCCAAGCACCCCCGCGCTCGCCGCCGGGCCTCGACGCCGTTGATGGGGATCGATATGCGACATCGACGTCGATAATCGGAGGCGATGTCGCATAGCGCGACGGGACGGGCGTCCCCGACTAGACCGGGTGGGTGACGCCGGTCAGGCGCTCGGACTCCTCCCAGAGTCGCTTCTGCTTGGCCTCGTCGTGGGAGCGGGCGGTGGACTTCACGACCACGGGAGAGCCCTTCAGCTCCATGAAGCCCGATGGGCCGTAGTACTCGCCGCCGTGGGCACCGGGATCGGTCGCGGCGCGCAGTGCGGGCGTCGCTCCCTTGTCGGCACCCTGGTAGAACGGCTGACCGGCGGTGTCCGCGAGGAATCTGAGCCAGCCGGGTGAGTGCCTCATCAGCTCGCTCTTGGTGAAGCCGGGATGGGAGGCCAGGGCTGCGGACTCGGCGCCCGCTGCCTCCAACCGGCGCTGCAGCTCGTAGGTGAACATCAGGTTCGCCAGCTTCGACTGCCCGTAGGCGCGAACGCGGTCGTAGTTGTGCTCGAGCTGGAGGTCGTCGAAGTGGATGTCGGCGCGGAACTTGTGGCCGACGCTGCTCATCGTCACGACGCGCGACCCCGGTGTCTGCAGCATCCGGCCGAGCAGCTTGCCGGTGAGGGCGAAGTGCCCGAGGTGGTTGGTCCCGAACTGCAGCTCGAAGCCGTCCTCGGTCTTCATCGGCGTGGTGTACATGACTCCCGCGTTGTTGATCAGCAGGTCGATTCGGTCGTTGGCGGAGAGCATCGCCTCGGCGGCGCTCTCGATCGACTCCAGCGAGGCGAGGTCCAGCCCCTGCAGAATCGGCTCCGAGCCGGATGCGACGGCGGTGATCTGATCCACCGCCTCCCGGCCCTTCTCCTGGGAGCGGCAGGCGACGACGACCTTGGCCCCCCTCCGCGCCAGCGCCTTGGCTATCTCCAGCCCCAAGCCCGTGTTCGAGCCGGTCACGATCGCCGTGCGACCAGCTTGGTCAGGAGCATCCTCGATCGTCCATTCGTCGGCTGCCATCCCCCACCCCTCTCTACTTGTTGCGTTTGGTCTTCAGCTTCGTTTCGAGCTGGTTGACCTTGTTCTGCAGATCCTGGACCTGAGTCTGAAGCCGCTTGATGTCGTCCGACTGACTGCTGGTGGTGCTCTCGAGGCTCGAGATCTTCCTGTCCTGCGCGTCCTGCGCAGCCTGCAGCTTGCCGCCTTCAGCCCGGGCCTTGTTCAGCTTGCGGCTCTGCCGGCGACCCTCCCGACGGTTGCGCCGCTCGTCGGCCCGGACGTTCTCCAGCTCGGATTTCCCCTGACCCAGCTCGCCCTGCAAGGACTGAACCTGCTCCCGGACCTCCGAACGCAGCTCCGAGCTGCTCACGTCGTTCGCATCCTTCGCCGTCAGGCCGATGACCAGCCCCGCGATGCCCAGAATCAGCGCCAGCACCGACACGCCGGCGAGCATCTTCAATCCACGTTCGCTCATCGCTGAGCACTCCCTTTCCTAAAGCGCCACCGATCAACTAGATCGGGTTCCGCGGCAGCATATTCGGAACCCGGATCTCCGTATCGGTGTGCGGCGGCAGTTCTTGAGCCCGCACGGAACGGAGCGGCGGGATCGCCCCCGGGCAGGCCCGCCCGCGAGGCGCTCGGCTCAGCTCACCCGGTCGAGCGCTTCGTCCAGCTCTCGCTTGCTGAAGGCGCCCTCGATCGCCGTCGAGATCTTCCCGTCGGCGTCGATCACGAACAGCCACGGCTCGGTCGGCAGGTTGTAGTCGCTGACCTGCTTGCGAAGGCCCTTGTTGGGATCGTTGTTCTCGTAGATCTCCATGTGGATGAAGGCGGCGTCCTCGCCGCGCTCGCTCTTGACCTGCTCGGCGATGTCGACGACCGGGCCGCAGACGCGGCTGGTGCACAGCGCCGGCGTCGCGAACAGCAGGACGACGGGCTGCTTGCCGATCACGTCGGCCAGATCGTCGGTGTGCATCGAGCTCGGCGGCTGACGCGTATCGATCTTCGTCAGGTCCCCGCCGACGCTGTCGGCCGTCGGCGTGGACACCACGGGCGCCTTGTCCCCGGGCTGGGGGACGTCGTCGAACTTGCCTACCGCCGCGGTCGGGATGTTCGCGTAGGTGAACGATCCGTCGGCCTCGCGGATCAACGCCAGCAGGAACCAGTCCCCGTCGCGATCGAACTTCGCATCGGCCGTGTAGACGTAGGTCGCCGCGTCGGGGTCCTGCGAGGTGCTCTCAGCCCGGAAGGCCGCCGGCGTCTGCAGCGACTCGGACTTCGCCGGGAACGGCCCCACCGCCTTCCCGGCCTTCCCGGGAGCGGCGTAGATCGCCATCTGCACGTCGGGCACGTTCTCGTGGTCGACCGTGAAGACACCGAGCCCGATCCGGTTCTTCCCGGTGTTGAAGACCTGCGAGGCGGGCACCACGACCAAGTCCGTCGGCGAAGCATCGGCGGCGATCTCGCCGAGGGTGCGGCCGTCGGCAGCCGGGAAGTCCGCGACCTTCGCGGCCGCGGTCGCCGGTTCCTCCGACTCCCCACCGTCAGCGCCCCCCCCACATCCGCCGGCTCCGATCAGCAGGGCGACGGAGAGCGGAACCGCGATCAGGGCGAAGCGAGTGGTACGGAGAGGACCGGGCACGGCGGCCAATCCTAGAGAAGCGGTCTCGTTTATTCGGCCGTTAGGTAAGGCTCGCCGGCTTTTCGAGGGGACGACCGCTCGAGGCCGCGATGCAGCCGGACGCCGAGCCACGTAGCTTGCCGCCGCAAGGCATGGCAACCGGCTCCATCAAAGGCGCGCAGCAAAGGCGGTACCTGGTCGCCGCCTTCGGGGACGCCGGGCACGCGTTCCCGGCGATCTCGCTCGCCGAGGAGCTCTCCTCGCGCGGGCACGACGTCGTGCTGGAGACCTGGAAGAGCTGGCGTGAGCCGGTCGAGGCGCTCGGGGTGCGCTTCGCCCCGGCCGAGGAGTACGTCGTCTTCCCGCCGCCCCCGCCGGGGATCAACGCAGGGGCCGGTGAGGCGGCCCACGCGCTCCTCCCCCTGCTCGACGACTTCCGCCCCGACGTGGTGATCAGCGACATCCTCACCCTCGCCCCCACCCTTGCGGCCGAGCTTCGCGACATCCCCCACGCCAGCCTCATCCCGCACCTGTACCCCGTGCACGAGCCGGGACTGCCGTTCTTCGGCGTCGGCGCCGCGCTGCCGCGGACGAAGCTTGGAAAGCGCGCTTGGCGGGCGGCGCTCCCCGTCCTTGAGACCGGCCTGCGACGGGGCCGCGCCGAGCTGAACGAGATCCGCGCCGGGATCGGACTCCCGCCCCTGGACCGGTTCCACGGCGGGCTCAGCGAGCGGCTGCAGATCGTCGGCACCTTCCCCCAGCTCGAGTACCCGCGCCGGTGGCCCGCGGCCGTTCAGCTCTGCGGCCCCCTGGACTTCGAGCTCCCGCACCCCGACATCGAGCTGCCGGCTGGAGCGGATCCGATCGTCCTGATCGCCTCGAGCACCGCTCAGGACCCCCAATGCGAGCTGATCCGGCGTTGCTTCTCCGCCCTCGCGGACGAACCGCTCCGCGTCATCGCGAGCACCAACGGCCACCAGCCGGCCGAACCGATCGCAGTCCCCGGCAACGGTACGCTCGTCGACTGGCTCTCCTACAGCCAGCTGATGCCGGCATCCTCCCTGGTCATCTGCCACGGCGGCCATGGGACCGTGTGCCGCGCCCTCCAGGCGGGGCGGCCCCTGCTGGTCTCACCGTCGGTCGGCGACATGGCCGAGAACGCCGAGCGCGTCCACCGGGCGGGCGCCGGGCTCACCGTCCCGCGCCGCCTCCGGCGCGAAGGGCCGATCCGGGCCGCCGTGAGGACGTTGATCGATGACCCGCGCTACCGGCTGCGCGCCGAGGAGATCGGCAGCTCCGCCTCCGCCGCGGGAGGTGCCGGGCGAGCCGCCGCAGCGATCGAGCGGGAGTTCCCCGCTCCTCGCTGAGTGGCCTCGACCGGAGCTCCGGGGGTGGGACTCGAACCCACAACCACTCGGTTAACAGCCGAGTGCTCTGCCAGTTGAGCTACCCCGGATCGAGACGGCGCACGAGCCCGAGGCCGGACGCCGGGCGCAGATGCTACCGATGCAGCTCGATCCTCTGGCCGTTCATCGATCCGGCCTCCTCGGTGCAGAGGTAGGCGAGGGCCGCCGCGATGTCGGTAGCGGCCGTCAGCCCGCTGAAGTCGCCCTCCGGATCCTCTGCCCTCATCGCCGCCGTGAGGATCGCGTTGACCACGACCACGTTGGCGGTAGCCGCCGTCTGCGAGAACGAGTCGGCCAGCGCCAGCGTCCAGGACTCGGCGGCCGCCTTGGTGGCGGCGTAGGCGGCGTTCGTCGCCGAGGGAGCCTGCGCCTGGGTCGAGGAGACGAGCGCGAAGCGGCCTCGCGGGCTCGAGCTGAGCTGCCCGTGGAAAGCACGGGTCGCGACCTGGAGCGTGCGGACGAGGAGATCGTGGAGGAGCTCGTAGTCGTCCATGTCGAAGCTCTCGATCGGATCGCCGCCGCGCCAGCCGCCGACCAGGTGCAGGAGAGCGTCGACGCGCCCGAAACGGTCGACGACCTCGTCCCTCCATCGCTCCGCCTCGCCCGCGCTGAGAAGATCCACCCCCGCCAGTTGCAGCCGCGAGCCCTCGACGCCGGCCTCGCGCAAGCTCGCCGCCAGCGGCTCGAGGCGTTCCACCCCGACGTCGGCGAGCGCCAGCGTCGCTCCGTCGGCGGCGAGACGCTCGGCGACCGCGCCTCCAAGCCCGCCGCCGGCTCCGGCGACCGCGACGACCATCCCTTCGAGTGGAGCGGTGCCGTCCATCAGCCGACCATACCCGGCGACTTCGCGATCCGGTCCGACAGCTTCCCCTTCCGCTGGGCCAGCTCGACCGCTCGCTCGTCCCCCGGGGCGAGGCTGCGGAGCTCGCGATCGATGCGATCGTGCTCGAGCTGGACGAAGCGGAAGCCGAAGTCTGCCTGCGCGGGCGGGTTCGCCTCCAGGGCCTGGAGGCGGGAGATCGCGTTGATCAGGCGGGCGTCGTCATCGCCCAGCCCCTCGAGCGGAGCCTCCAGGTGGTCCTTGAGACGGGCGTGGACCTCACGCAGGATCGGGGATGTGAAGTGCTCGGGGGTGAGCCGCTCGACGTAGTCGATCCCGTGCTCGGGGTCGGACAGGCACATGGCAAGCATCGACGCCTCGCGCCGCTCCTGCGGCGTCGCCGCCCGCCGGGGCGCTCGGGCGACGCCTGCCGCCGGAGCCGCGCTTCCCTCGCCGGCGGCGGTCGGCTGCGCCGGCGGCGGCTTGCGAGGGCCGTCCTTCATCCGCTTCGCGATCAGCTCGGGGGCCGCGTCGATGCGATCGGCGACCTCGCGAACCATCTCCTGGCCGACGATCGTCCCCTCCATCCCGGCGAGGACCGGCGCAACCTCGTCGAGCGCCCGATCGCGGCCGCCGGGGGTGCTCAGGTCGGCGTCGGTGAGAATCGCGCGGACGTGGAAGGCGGGCAGCTCCACCGCGTCCGCGATCAGCCCCCGCAAGCGCTCCGACCCACCCTCGGAGACCATCATGTCCGCCGGATCCTCACCCTCCGGCATCGCCGCCACGAGCAGCCGGAGCTTGCCGCTGCCCGCGACCCGCTGCGCGCGCAGCATCGCCTCGCGACCGGCGCGGTCGGCGTCGAGCGCGAGCACCACCTCCTCGGCGTAGCCGGCGAGGATCTTCAGCTGGTCGGGCGTGATCGCGGTGCCCATCACCGCGACGGCCTCCTCGATGCCGGCGGCGTGCAGCGCGAGCACGTCGGTGTAGCCCTCGACGACGACGGCGCGACCCCCGCGGGCGATCGGAGCCTTGGCACGGTCGATGCCGTAGAGCGTGCTGCTCTTGCGATACAGCTCCCCCTCGGCGGAGTTCAGGTACTTCGGCTTGTCGTCGGGGCCCATCGCACGCGCGCCGAACCCCACCACCCGGCCACGCTGGTCGCGCACCGGGAACGTGATCCGCCCCCGAAAGCGGTCGTAGTGGCTGCCGGGCCTGCTGCTGGATCGCTGCACGAGCCCGGCCTCGCGCAGCTCCTCGACGTCGAAGCCGGCCTGCTGGCCCCGGGTCAGGATCGAGTCCCAGCGGCTCGGCGCGAAGCCGACTCCGAAGTCCTTGAGCACCGACTCCTCCAGCCCCCTCTCCTCGAGCAGGTACCGGCGCGCGCCCCTGGCCTTGTCGGAGTCCCAGAGGGTGGCGACGTAGTAGGCGGCCGCGCGCTCGAGCGCCTCCCCCAGCCTGCCGCGCCGACGACGCCTCTCCTCCGCGCGCGGGTCCTCCTCGACGCGCTCGACCTCGACCCCGAAGCGATCGGCCAGCGACTCGATCGCATCGGCGAACCCGAGCCCCTCCTTCTCCTGGACGAAGCGGATCGCGTCACCGCCGGCCTGGCAGCCGAAGCAGTAGTAGAGCCCGAGCGCCGGCTTGACCGAGAACGACGGCGAGCGCTCGTCGTGGAACGGGCAGAGACCGGAGTAGTTCTCGCCGCTGCGCCGCAGGTCCGTGTAGGCGGAGACGATCTCGACGATGTCCGCCGCATCGCGAACGCGCTCGATCGTCTCAGGGGTGAAGCGACTCACACACAGAGGATGCCACGGGAGCCAGGCGAGGTCGGGAGTCGTCGGACCGGGTCACGCAGGAGGCGCAGCGGCCAAGTGGCCGTAAGCCCGGCGAGGAGCGCGCGCCGGCGACTCCAGGTCCTCCTTGAGGTAAGAGTGGTTTCAGCACCCCAGCCTCTAGGCGGAGCCGGATGAACAACGTTCTTAGGATCTACAGCTAGAGCTTCGATTCCTCGGGGAGGGCGATCCGCCGGAAGGTGGCGATGCAGTAGCGGTCGGTCATCCCGGCGATGTAGTCGGCGACCTGCTGCAGGGGATCGTCGCCTTCGCGGTGGGGGCCGGGCGGCATCTCCTCGGGGTTGTCGAGGTAGTGGTCGAGCAGTGTGAACAGCGTGCGCTCGACCCGCTCGTGCTCGGAGCGCGCCTCCGCCCCGAGGTAGACGCGATCGAACATGAACTTGCGAAGGCGCAGCATCGCCCCACCCATCTCCGGGCTCTGCTCGATGTCGCCGACCTCGCGGGAGCGGCTGACGAGGTCGCGGACCAGGGCGTCGATCCTCGCCGACCCGGTCGGCCCCAGCATCGCGATCTGCTCGACGGGAAGGTCGTCCTCGGCGATGATCCCGGCGCGCACCGCGTCGTCGATGTCGTGGTTGATGTAGGCGACCCGGTCGACGATCCGCACCACCCGCCCCTCCAGCGTCAGCGGCTTGCCGGGGCCCGTGTGATGGAGGATCCCGTCGCGGACCGGCTCGGTCAGGTTGAGCCCGCGACCGTCGCGCTCGAGGTGGTCGACGATCCTCAGCGAGTTCTCGTTGTGGCGGAAGCCGGAACCGCCCAGGTCCTTGATCGCGCGGTCGAGGACCTCCTCACCGATGTGGCCGAACGGTGGGTGCCCGAGGTCGTGCCCGAGGCCGATCGCCTCGGTCAGATCCTCGTTCAGGCCGAGGGCGCGGGCCACGGTGCGGGCGATGAAGCAGGTCTCCAGCGTGTGCGTGAGCCGGGTGCGGTAGTGATCGCCCTCGGGAGCGATGAACACCTGCGTCTTGTGCTTGAGCCGCCGGAAGGCCTTCGAGTGGGCATTGACA